>JBEQBS010000334.1:0-3623 GCA_041639675.1 Rubritepida sp.
GAGGGCCGCGCGCTGCTGCGCACCCGGCTGGTGGCGGCGGCCAATGCCATCCCCGACAAGGCGCTGGCCAGCGAATACCGCCGCGCCCTGCTGGACCGCTTCTTCGCCACGTCGAAACGGCCAGGCGCCCGCGCCGCCCCGCGCCACGCCCGCCCGGTGCCCGATGCCGCCGCCGCCCGGCAGGCCCGCGCCGCGATCCTGCTGGCCACCTGCGCCAACAGCCCCACCCTGCTGCCGGAGGTGGAGGAGCCCCTGGCGCTGCTGGACTTCCCCGAAGGCCCGCTGCGGCAGGCAAGGGATGCGATCCTGGCGTGGCTCCCGGTCGCGCCGCGGCTTGACTCGGGGGAGTTGATCGCCCACCTCGCCGAATCTGGCATCAGCGTGGATTTCGTGCGGAAGCCGGAGCTTCCCCCAGGGGCCCGCCCCGGCGCGACGCCGGCGGAGGCGCTGGAGGCGTTCTGGCAGATCTTCGGCTTCCTGCGCGGGGAGGGCGAGCTGGTGGGGGACCTCCAGGCCGCCGCCGCCGCGCTGACGGAAACGGCGGATGCGGCGGCGCAGACCCGCGTGATCCGCCTCGCCGCCGCGCTGGACGCGCTGCGCCGGGGCGAGGCGGGCGATGACGAGGGGGGTGCGTGAGCGCACCCTTATTATAGGGGGGCTTTTTTCCGGCCCCGCGGTTGAGAACTGGAGCGGCGACGCATGGCGACGAAGACGGCGAATGGCAGCGAGACAGCCGAAGCCCGCGAGGAAGCGGTGGAGGGGGTGCTGCTCGACATCACCTCGGCGGCGGTCAAGAAGCTGATCGCCCGCGGCAAGGAGCGCGGCTACGTCACCTTCGAGGACGTGAATCAGGCCCTGCCGGAAGGCCAGGTCTCGCCCGAATTCATGGAGGACACGCTGGCCGCGCTGAGCGAGGCCGGCATCAACGTCGTCGAGAGCGAGGAATCCGAGGAAGGCGACGCCAAGCCCGAGAAGAAGGAGGGCGAGGAGGAGAAGGAGGGCGACGAGGAATCCGGCGGCAATGTGGACGAGGAGACCCTCGGCCGCACCGACGACCCCGTGCGCATGTACCTGCGCGAGATGGGCAGCGTGGAGCTGCTCTCCCGCGAGGGCGAGATCGCCATCGCCAAGCGCATCGAGGCCGGGCGCGACACCATGATCGGCGGGCTGTGCGAGAGCCCGCTGACCTTCAAGGCCATCCTGGCGTGGCATGACGCGCTGAAGGCCGACCCGCCGCGCATGCTGCTGCGCGACGTGATTGACCTGGAGGCGACCAACAACGCCGACAACCCCGACGGCGCCCCGGCCGAGCCGGAGGAGTTCGAGGAGGGCGAGGAAGGCGAGGGGGTGGGCCTGTCGCTCTCCGCGCTGGAGGAGAAGCTGAAGCCCGAGGCGCTGGCGGCCTTCGACGCCATCCGCGAGGGCTATGGCAAGTTGCAGAAGCTCTCCGCCAAGCGGATGGACGCCTACACCTCGGGCGGGGAGCTGGCCGGGCGCTCGGAGAAGACCTACGAGAAGCAGCGGCAGGAGCTGGTGGCGCTGGTGCAGAAGGTGCACCTGCACAACAACCGCATCGAGGAGCTGGTCGAGCAGCTCAAGGGCCTCAACAAGAAGCTGACGGCGCTGGATGGCCAGGTGCTGCGCCTGGCCATGGGCCTGAAGGTGAAGCGCGAGGACTTCCTGCCGCTGTGGATCGGCGCCGAGCTGGACCCGTCCTTCATGGACCGGGTGGCGAAGATCAAGAACAAGTACTGGCAGGCCTTCGCCGCCAAGCACCGCGACACGCTGGAGGAGATCCGCGTGGAGATCGCGCAGGTCGCCAACGCCTCCGGCCTGCCGGTGGGCGAGTTCCGCCGCGTCTACCGCACCGTGGCCGAGGGCGAGCGCGACATGAACCGCGCCAAGAAGGAGATGATCGAGGCCAACCTGCGCCTCGTCATCTCCATCGCCAAGAAATACACCAACCGCGGCCTGCAGTTCCTGGACCTGATCCAGGAGGGCAACATCGGGCTGATGAAGGCGGTGGACAAGTTCGAGTACCGCCGCGGCTACAAGTTCAGCACCTACGCCACCTGGTGGATCCGCCAGGCCATCACGCGGAGCATCGCCGACCAGGCGCGGACCATCCGCATCCCGGTCCACATGATCGAGACGATCAACAAGCTGGTGCGCACCAGCCGCCAGATGCTGCACGAGATCGGCCGCGAGCCGCAGCCGGAGGAGCTGGCCGAGAAGCTGGGCATGCCGCTGGAGAAGGTGCGCAAGGTCCTCAAGATCGCCAAGGAACCCATCTCCCTGGAGACGCCGATCGGCGACGAGGAGGACAGCCACCTGGGCGACTTCATCGAGGACAAGAACGCCGTCATCCCGCTGGACGCCGCCATCCAGGCCAACCTGCGCGAGGCGACGACGCGGGTGCTGGGCAGCCTGACCCCGCGCGAGGAGCGCGTGCTGCGCATGCGCTTCGGCATCGGCATGAACACCGACCACACGCTGGAGGAGGTGGGCCAGCAGTTCAACGTGACGCGCGAGCGCATCCGCCAGATCGAGGCCAAGGCGCTGCGCAAGCTCAAGCACCCCTCGCGCTCGCGCAAGCTGCGGTCCTTCCTCGAACACTGAGGGGGCGGCCATGTTCCTCGCCGAGCCCGTCACGCGCATCGCGGTGGAAGTGACCTTCCTGCGGATGGACCGGCGGCCGGCGGGCCCGGCGCCGGTGCTGCCGCCGGGCATCGCGGTGCGGCGCCTGCTGCCGCGGGCCAGCGTGGCGGAGTATCGCCGCCTGTATGACGCGGTGGGGCAGGACTGGGTGTGGTGGCTGCGCCGCACGCTGAGCGACGCGCAGCTGGACGAGGTGCTGGCCGACCCGCGCATCAGCATCCACGTCGCGCAGGATGCGGCCGGGGCGGCGCTGGGCTTCTACGAGCTGGACCGGCGCAACGGCGCGGCGACCAACCTGGCCTATTTCGGCCTGCTGCCCGGCGCCATCGGCCAGGGGCTGGGCATGGCGCTGCTGCGCCACGCCATCCATGCCGCCTGGGCCGAGGGCTGCGCGGCGCTGACGGTGAACACCTGCACCGCCGACCACCCCCGCGCCCTGCCGAACTACGAGCGCGCGGGCTTCCGCCGCCTGCGCACGGTGCGCGAGGAATGGCCGGTGCCCGACCGGCTGGGCCTGCCCATCCCCGACCGGCTCAGGATCTGACCCAGCGCACCTCCGGCGGGTGGCGGAAGGCGAAGCGCAGCAGGTGGCGGGCGACCACCTCCTCCAGCCGGGCGCCGGTTTCGGCATCCGCGGCGTCCAGGCGCATCAGCAGCGTGTCCGCCGTCGCCTCAAGCCGGCAGGTGCCCCCCTCGAAGGCGATCTCGCCCGCCGTGTCGCCCAGGATGACGGGGCGCCTGTGCTGGAAGTGCTTGCAGAGCTGGGACAGGTAACGGGCGGGCGTCTCCATCGCCACCCGCGCCTCGCTGTGGAAGCCGGGCATCAGCTGCGCTCCACCGCCAGGGCAGCGGCGTCCAGCGCGGCGGCGACGGCCTGGGCCTCGCCCTCGGCCAGCGGCGCGCGGGCCAGGCGCAGGCGCAGCGCCAGCTTCAGGTTCTCCATGGCGCGCAGCACCGGGGCGGGG
>JBEQBS010000335.1:0-3622 GCA_041639675.1 Rubritepida sp.
AGGCCGCCCTGGCCGCCGCGCTGCGCCTGGCGCTGGAGGATCCGGCCCAGCTGCGCTTCGTCCTCCAGCCCATCGCCGCGGCCGGGGCGCCGGGCGTGCCGCTGGGCTTCGAGATGCTGGCGCGCTGGCGCCACCCCGCCCTGGGCGAGGTGCCGCCCGACGCCTTCATCCCCATCGCCGAGCAGGGCGGGCTGGCGCTCGCGCTCGACCTGCTGGCGCTGCGCCGGGCGATGGCGCTGCTGCCGCGCCTGCCGGCGGGGGCGCGGCAGCTGTCGGTCAACCTCACCCCCGCCTCGCTGGCGTTGCCGGGCGCGGTGGAGCGGCTGGACGAGGTGCTGGCCGGGCGCGACCCGGCCGGCCTGTGCCTGGAGCTGACCGAGCGCGTGCTGGCCCAGGACCCCGCCCTGCTGCGCGAGGTGGCGCGGCGCGTGCTGGAGCGCGGCATCGCCCTGGCGCTGGATGATTTCGGCGAGGGGCAGGCGGCGCTGGGCATGCTGGCCGAGATTCCCTTCACCACCGTCAAGCTTTCCGCCCGGCTGGTGGCGCCGCTGCTCGCCCCCGGCCCGGCCTGCGACCGCGCCGAGGCCATCCTGGAGGCGGTGTGCCGCATGGCCGGCCGGCTGGGCTTCCGCACCGTGGCCGAGGGGGTGGAAACGGCCGGGCAGCTGGAATGCCTGCGCCGGATGGGCTGCCACGAGGTGCAGGGCTGGCTGGTCGGCCGCCCGGCGCCGGCGGAGCGGTGGCTGGTCTCCTCTGCTGCAACGCAGGATTGACCGCCGGCCCGCGCATTGGGATGGTCCGCGGCCGCCGTCCCCAGGGGAGACGCCTTGATCCGCCTCGTCGCGCTGCTGACCCTGCTGGTGCTGGCCCTTCCGGCCGGGGCGTCGGAGCCCATCCGGATGCTGGTGGGGCTTCCCGCCGGCAGCGGCGTGGACCGCATGGCGCGCATCCTGGGCGATGGGCTGTCGGCGCAGCTCGGCCGGCCGGTGGCGGTGGAGAACCGCACCGGCGCCCGCGGCAACGTGGCCGCCGAGGAGCTGTCCCGCGCGAACCCGGATGGCTCCGTGCTCGGGGTGGTCTCGGCCGGGACGCTGGTGCTGAACCGGCACCTGTCGCGCCAGATGGGCTATGACCCACAAGCGGACCTGACCCCCATCAGCCGCTTCGCCGCGCAACCCTTCCTGGTGCTGGCCGGCCCGCGCGACGGCGCCCGGACATTGGGTGAGGTCCTGGAGAATCTTAAAGGGAAAACAGGCACTTGTGGCACGCCGGGCGCCGGCAGCACCCAGCACCTGGTGCTGGACATGCTGGTGCGCACGGCCGGCGCGCGCTGCGACTTCGTGCATTACCGCGGCCTGGCCGGGGCGATTCCGGATTTGCTTGATGGGTCGTTGCAGGTCTATGTGGAAAGCGCTGTCATCGGATTGCCACTGGTCCGGGAGGGGAGGGCGCGGGTCGTCGCCGTCACCTCGCGGGCGCGGTCCGCCCTGCTGCCCGAGGCCCCCACGGTGGGCGAGACGGTTCCCGGCTTCGAGGCCGAGACCTGGATCGCGCTGATGGGCCCGCGCGGCATGGCCGAGCCCCAGCTGGCACGGATCGAGGCGGCCGCCATCGCCGTCGCGCGCGACGCCGCGGTGGTGAACCGGCTGCGGGCCATCGCCGCGGAACCCGTCGGGGGGACGCGGGGGGAGCTCGCCGCCACCATCCGCGCGCAGGATTCCATTTGGGGGCCGGTGGCACGCGCCGCCGGAGTGACCGCTGATTGACGCTGCCATCGAAGCCACCATCCCCCGCAAGCTTGGATTCAAGCCGGGGATGGTCTGCGCCGTGCTGGAACCGCCCGCGGGCCTCAAGCACGGCCTGCCCGCCACCAATGCGAGCGAGCCGGAGCTGATCCTGGCCTTCGCGCCGGACCGCGCGGCCCTGGCCCGCGTCGCCGCCCGCGCCATGGACCTCTACGGCGTCGGCGGGCGGCTGTGGTTCGCCTATCCCAAGAAGGCCGGCAGCATCCGCACCGACCTGGACCGCGACCATGGGTGGGAGCCGCTGACCCAGGCCGGGCTGCTGCCGGTGACGCAGGTGGCGCTGGACGGCACCTGGTCCGCCCTGCGCTTCCGCCTGCGCGAGGAAATCCCGACCCTGACGCGCAAGGCTTGATCCGGCGCAAGGCGGGCTTCACGGGGGGGTGGGTAAAGACCCACCTTCCCATTCAGGTTTTCACCGCGCCCCCGCGCGCAGGACCCGACGCATGAACGCCACGCGCCAAGCCTTCCTGTCCCATTGCCGCGACGGCCTGGCCGCCCTGCGCGCCGAGGGCCGCTACCGCGACTTCGCGGCGCTGGAGCGCGATGCGGCGCGCTTCCCGGTCTATCGCCGGCATGGGCGGGACGTGACGGTGTGGTCCTCGAACGACTACCTGGGCATGGGGCGCGACCCGCGCGTCATCGCCGCCGGGCAGGCGGCGCTGGCCGCGCATGGCGCCGGGGCGGGGGGCACGCGCAACATCTCCGGCACCTCGCCGCTGCATGAGGCGCTGGAGGCGGAGCTGGCCGCCCTGCACGGGATGGAGGCGGCGCTGCTCTTCGCCTCGGGCTATGTCGCCAACCAGTCGGCGCTGTCCACCATCCTCACGGCGCTGCCGGGCTTCCACGTGCTGAGCGACGCGAAGAACCATGCCTCGATGATCGCGGGGATGCGCGGCCTGCCGGGGGTGACGCGCCACATCTTCCGCCACAACGACCTCCTCGACCTGGAGGCGAAGCTGCGCGCGGTGCCCGACGGCGCGCCGCGCATCGTGGTGTTCGAATCCGTGTATTCGATGGATGGCGACATCGCCCCCATCGGCGCCATCTGCGACCTGGCCGAGCGATACGGCGCCATGACCTATTGCGACGAGGTGCATGCGGTGGGCCTCTACGGCGCCACCGGCGGCGGCATCAGCGAGCGCGACGGCGTGGCGCACCGGCTGGACGTGATCGAGGGAACGCTGGCCAAGGGCTTCGGCGTGGTGGGCGGCTACGTCGCCGGGCGCGCCGAGGTGGTGGACCATGTGCGCTCCAACGCCTCGGGGCTGATCTTCACCACGGCGCTGCCGCCGGCCACGGTGGCGGCGGCGCTGGAGAGCGTGCGCATCCTGCGCGCCGATGGCGCGCCGCGGCTGCGGATGGCGGCGAACTGCGCCCTGCTGAAGCGCAAGCTGGACGAGGCCGGGCTGCCGCGCATGCCGAGCGAGAGCCACATCGTGCCGGTGCTGGTGGGCGACGCCAATGCGGTGCGCGAGGTGTCGCGCCGGCTGATGGACGAGTTCGCCATCTACGCCACGCCGATCAACTACCCCACCGTGCCGCGCGGCGGCGAGCGCCTGCGCCTCTGCGCCACGCCCTTCCACACGGAGGCGATGATGGACGCGCTGGTGGTGGCCCTGCGGGCCGTGCTGCCGGCGGCGGCGCTGCGGGTGGCGGCGTAGCTCCCGCCGGGCGCGCGCATTCGCCGCGCCACGCCCATACCACGGCGGCCCGGATTCAGGAGCCGCCCCGTGGCCTGTCCTGTCGGCTGCGGCTCCGCCCACGCGCCGCCCCACCCGAATCCGGCCGCAAGGCGGCCGGCGCCGCCCATGAGCCCG
>JBEQBS010000336.1:0-3564 GCA_041639675.1 Rubritepida sp.
GGCGCATCCGCCCGCCCCCGCCGCCGTGGCGGCGCTGCTGGCGCGCGGCCATGGCACGCTGGGCGGCGCGGTGCTGCGCCGCGACGGCATGCTGCGGCGGGAGAGTGGAAATGCCGCCGCGCCACCCCATTTCCACGCCATGCCGGCCAGCCGGTGCTTCGTTCCGTCCGTCACCCCGTGCCAAATGGCGGCGGACACACTATGTTCACCACTCTCCGGCACGGTGGCCGGCAAAGGGGAACGCGCGACGTGAGCAATTTCGGCCGCAACCTGGCCCTGTGGGTGATCGTGGCGCTGCTGCTGGTGGCGCTGTTCAACCTGTTCCAGCCCTCCGGGCAGGGCGGGCGCGCCTCCATGCAGGTGGCCTACAGCGACTTCCTGAACGAGGTGAATGCCGGCCACGTCCGCGACGTGGTGATCCAGGGGCGCACCGTGTCGGGCCAGCTCGCCGATGGGCGCAGCTTCAGCACCTTCACGCCGGAGGACCCCTCGCTGGTCGGCCGGCTGACGGAGAAGGGCATCCGCGTCGTGGCGCGGCCGGAGGAAAGCGAGGTCAACCCGCTCTTCCAGATCCTCATCTCCTGGTTCCCCATGCTGCTGCTGATCGGCGTGTGGATCTTCTTCATGCGCCAGATGCAGGGCGGCGGCGGGCGGGCCATGGGCTTCGGCAAGTCCAAGGCCAAGCTGCTGACGGAGAAGCACGGCCGCGTGACCTTCGAGGACGTGGCCGGCATTGACGAGGCCAAGCAGGAGCTGGAGGAGATCGTGGACTTCCTGCGGGACCCGCAGAAGTTCCAGCGCCTGGGCGGCAAGATTCCCAAGGGCGTGCTGCTGGTGGGCCCGCCGGGCACCGGCAAGACGCTGCTGGCCCGCTCCATCGCGGGCGAGGCGAACGTGCCCTTCTTCACCATCTCCGGCTCCGACTTCGTGGAGATGTTCGTGGGCGTCGGCGCCTCGCGCGTGCGCGACATGTTCGAGCAGGGCAAGAAGAACGCCCCCTGCCTGATCTTCATTGACGAGATTGACGCGGTGGGCCGCCACCGCGGCGCCGGCCTGGGCGGCGGCAATGACGAGCGCGAGCAGACGCTGAACCAGATGCTGGTGGAGATGGACGGCTTCGAGTCGAACGAGGGCGTCATCATCATCGCCGCCACCAACCGGCCCGACGTGCTGGACCCCGCGTTGCTGCGCCCCGGCCGCTTCGACCGGCAGGTGGTGGTGCCCAACCCGGACGTGGTGGGGCGCGAGAAGATCCTGCGCGTGCACATGCGCAAGGTGCCGCTGGCCAGCGACGTGGAGCCCAAGACCATCGCCCGCGGCACGCCCGGCTTCTCCGGCGCCGACCTCGCCAACCTGGTGAACGAGGCCGCACTGCTGGCCGCGCGCACCGGCCGGCGCACCGTGGGCATGGCCGAGTTCGAGGCCGCCAAGGACAAGGTGATGATGGGCGCCGAGCGCCGCTCGCTGGTGATGAGCGACGACGAGAAGCGCATGACCGCCTATCACGAGGCCGGCCACGCCCTGGTGGCGATGCACGAGGAGGAGTGCGACCCGGTGCACAAGGCCACCATCATCCCGCGCGGCCGCGCGCTGGGCCTGGTGATGAGCCTGCCGGCCGGCGACCGCTACTCCAAGCACAAGTCCAAGATGCACGCGGAACTCGCGATGGCGATGGGCGGGCGCGTGGCGGAGGAGGTGGTCTTCGGCTCCGACAAGGTCAGCAACGGCGCCTCGGGCGACATCAAGATGGCCACCAACATGGCCCGGATGATGGTCACCGAATGGGGCATGAGCGACAAGCTCGGCATGGTCGCCTATGGCGAGAACAGCCAGGAGGTCTTCCTGGGCCATTCCGTCACCCAGTCCAAGAACCTGTCGGAGGAGACGGCGCGCATCATTGACGCCGAGATCCGCGGGATCATCGAGGGCGCCTATGCCCGCGCCACCCGCATCCTGACGGAGAACCGGGAGGAGCTGGAGCGGCTCGCCAAGGGCCTGCTGGAGCACGAGACGCTGAGCGGCGACGAGATCCGCCAGGTGATGCGCGGGGAGCCGGTGGTGCGCAACCGCCCCGACGAGCCGGTCAATGCCGGGCGCGGCTCGGTGCCCAGCAGCGGCCGCACCCCGCGGCCCGATGCGGGGGGATACAGCCCGCAGCCGGCGGGGTAAGGGAAGGGGCGCCGCGAGGCGCCCTTTTTCGTCGAGGCCCCGCCATGGAGTTCCCCGAGCCGCTGGGCCTGCTGCATGGCCCGGCCGCCTTTGCCGCCATCCGCGACGGCCGCGCCCTGCCGCTGCATGGCGGCGCCACCGCCTTCACCCTGCTGCGCGGCGCGGATGGCGCCTGGCTGCCGCTGGACGCCGCGCCGGAGGCGCTGACCCGCGCGCCGCCCCCCTTCGCCGGCATCGCGCCGCACCGCGCCCGGCCGCTGGTGATGGGCATCGTCAACTGCACGCCGGACAGCTTCAGCGGCGACGGGCTGGGCGCCACCCATGCCGCCGCCATCGCGCAGGGGCTGCGCATGCTGGAGGAGGGGGCCGACATCCTGGATGTGGGCGGCGAGAGCACCCGCCCCGGCGCCGAGCCGGTGCCGGCGGAGGAGGAGATCCGCCGCATCCTCCCCGTGGTGCGGGCGCTGGCGAAGGCCGGCCCCGTCAGCCTGGACACCCGCAACGCCCGCACCATGGCGGCGGGGCTGGAGGCGGGGGCGGGGATCGTGAACGATGTCTCGGCGGCGCGGCACGACCCCGGCACGGCGCCGCTGCTGGCCCAGGCCCGCTGCCCCGTCATCCTGATGCATGCCCGCACCGCGGACCCCCGCACCATGCAGCAGGGCATCCATTACGACGACGCGGCGCTGGAGGTGGCGCGCTGGCTGGAGGGCCGGGTGCGGAGCCTGGAGGCGCTGGGCATCCCGCGCGGGCGCATCGCGGTGGACCCCGGCATCGGCTTCGGCAAGCGCATGCAGGACAATCTCGACCTCGTGGCGCGGCTGCCGGTGCTGGCCAATCTCGGCTGCGCCATGCTGGTGGGCGCCAGCCGCAAGGGCTTCGTCGGCAGGGTGACGGGGGTGGCGGAGGCCGGGCAGCGCGTCATGGGCAGCGTGGCCGTGGCGCTGGAGGCCGCGGCGCTGGGCGCGCAGATGGTGCGCGTGCATGACGTGGCGGCGACCGTGCAGGCCCTGCGCATGGGTGCGGCGCTGCGCGCGGGGTGGGATGATGCGGCCGCCCCGACCACGATCCGCGAAGGCGGGTCCTGATCCAGCCTGTTCCGGGAGGACGCGTCACCGCCTTGGCGATTCCACCAGGGCGGATCGCGCCCGAGCCTCCCGGCCCGTGGTGGGGCCGGGTTGCATGACGCCGGCGCGGCCCATCGCCTGCGGATGACCTCGCCGGGGCTGGCGGCGACCCGCGGCGTCGCGTCCCGGGGGCGGAGTGGTGCGCGGGCCGCCGCTCAGCCGGCCGGCAGCGCCTCGCGCGTCACGCCGCCGGCTGGCGCCGCGCGGCCGGGGCCTTCCACCAGAGAGGGGCGCAGCGCCCGGCGGATCTGGAACTCGAACTCGGTGT
>JBEQBS010000337.1:0-3602 GCA_041639675.1 Rubritepida sp.
ATCTGGCGACGATGGCCGGCCTCGACCTCGACATGCCGGCGGCGCTCGCCACTGCCCGCGAGATGGGCGCCTCTGGCTGGGCCGCGGCCGAACTCCTGCTCGCCATGCGCATGCGCGTGCTCTCTGCGCAGATCGTGCGTCAGGCCAGCGCGGCGACGCTCGACGCCATCCGTCGCGGCGGCAGCGCCACCAGCATCGTGCGGGGATAGGGCAGATGACGGAATTCCCCTGGCCCGCCGCGCTGCGGCCGTCGCGGCTGAGCTTCTACCTGCAGCACAATACGCTGCGCTTCGTCTCGCCCGTGACCCGCGCCACCCAGGTGCTGCGGCGCGAGGGCGCGCGCTGGGTGGCGGAGGCGAGCTTCGAGCCGCTGGGCCGCGTGCAAGCCGGGGTGATGGACGGGCTGCTGGCCGCACTGGCCGGCTCCGCCAACACAGTTCGGATCTGGGACTGGCGGCGGGAGTACCGCACCGGCGATCCGCGCAGCCAGGGCGACGTGCCGATCGGGCCCTACAGCTTCTCGGACGCCACCATCTTCACCGACGGCACCGGGCTGGTGGTGGGATCCGGCAATCCCTCGCTGGCGGCCGGGGCGCCACGCGGCGCGCTGTCCATTGTCACGCAGGGCTGGTGGCCCAGCACGGTGGCCGTCGGCGCCGGCGACTACATCGGGCTGGGTGGGCGGCTCTACATCGCCACCGCTGCGGTCGCGGCCTCCGGCGCCGGGACCGCCACCATCGCCATTGCGCCGCCGCTGCGCGCCGCGGTGGTGGTCGGTGAGCCGCTCATCCTCTCGCTGCCGAGCGTGCCGATGCGGCTGGTCTCCGATGACGAGGCGGCCAATCCGACGCGGCCTGGCCCCTTCGCCGCCGTCACCATCCGTTTGGAGGAGGCGCTGTAGCCATGTCCGGCACCCCCCGCCTCAGCAACCAAGCGGCCGCCGCGGCCACAGCGCCCATCGCCACGCCGGTCGTCCTGGTCGAGCTCGACTTCGCCACAGGTCCCTTTCGCGTCTGGACCGGGCTCGGGCCGCTGGACTGGGCCGGGAAGGTGTTCGAGGGCGCTGGCAGCATCGGCGCCATCTCGGATGTGGAGGAGACGGTAGAACTGCGTGCCGTCCGGCTCACCCTCGCCCTGTCGCCGGTGCCCCAGGAGGTGGTGGATATCGCACTCGCCGAGCGCAGCTACCGCCTCCGGCCGGTCACGCTGTGGGGCGCGCTGCTGGACGCGCATGGCGCCTTCGTGGCGGATCCGTTTCCGCTCTGGGCGGGGCTGATGGACACCATGGAGGTGACGGACGGCGCCGAGCCCTCCGTCGCGCTGGCCTGCGAGAGCCGGTTGGTGGACCTCGAGCGGGCTGAGGTGCGGCGCTACACGGATGCCGACCAGCAGGCCGAGTATCCCGGCGATCGGTTCTTCGAGTTCGTGCCGGCGCTCCAGGAGGCGGAAATCCGGCTGCCAATCCAGTGACGGGCTCGCCCCCGGGTCGGCTGCCCGACTGGCCGGAACGGCTGGCGGCGCTGATCACCGCCGCCGAGCACCGCCCGTTTGACATGGCACGCTGGAACTGCGGGCGCTTCGCCATGGCGGCGGTGGTCGCCTGCACGGGCCAGCGGCCCTCGTGGCAGCATCGTCCCTCCCTGGCGGAGATGGCCGACACCGCCGGCTTCCCACGCGTGCCCGTGCCCTTCGCCCGCGCTGGCGACGTGGTGCTCGCCGCCGATCCAGATCGCCTCGGGGTCGTGCTCGACGCTGGTCGCGCCGTGTTCGTCGGGCCCGCGGGCCTGCTGCGCCTCCCCATTACCGCCTGCACCATCGCCTGGAGGGTTGGCTGATGCCCGTCGCCATCCCCTTCATCGCCGCGGCCGCAGGGGCCGCTGCCTCGGCCGTCATTGGCGGCGGCGTCCTTGGCGCCGTGGCGGCCGCCGGCGCCGCCCTGGTGGTGTCCGCCGTGGGTGCCGCCGTCTTCCGCCCCAAGTCGCCCTCCGCCGCCCGCAGCGCCAACGTCACGCCAGGCAGCGACACCGGGCCGGGCTCCGGCTTCGATCCCCGCACGCCCGGCGCCGGCCGCACCCAGTCCTTCCGCCAACCCATCACCGAGCACCAGATCGTCTTCGGCCGCTGCCGCACCTCCGGCCCCGTGGTGTTCCTGCATTCCGCTACCGACGATGAGGGCCGCGCCGACGGCTTCCTGCATGTCGTCGTGGTCCTGGCCGCCCATCGCGTCCGCGCCATCGGCGAGGTGTTCCTCAACGGAACCGCCTCCACCGACGCGAAGTTCGCCGGCCTGCTGCGCATCGACCGGGCGCTCGGCGATCCCGGCCAGGCCGCCAATGCCAATCTCGTAGCGGATACCGGCGGCCAGTGGACCGCGGCCCATCGCGGCCAGGGGCGCGCCTATGTCGCTGTGCGGCTCAAGCTGCGACCCGAGGCCTTCCCCTCCGGCGCGCCCAGCCTGTCGGCCATCGTCGAGGGCGCGGACACCATTCTCGATCCGCGCACCGGCGCCACCGGCTGGTCTGACAATCCCGCACTCTGCCTGGCCTGGTACCTGACCTCGCCTTTCGGGTGGCGCGCCGCTTGGTCGGACATCGATCTCCCCGCGCTCATGGCGGCGGCCAACATCTGTGACGAGATCATGGGCCGGCGCGATGGCACCGCCGAGCGGCGCTACACCGTCAACGGCGCGGTCACCCTGGGCGAGGGCAAGATCGCCATCACGCGCAAGCTCGTCGCCGCCATGGCGGGCGCGCTCGTGGTCTCGGGCGGGCGCTTCTACATCCATGCCGGGGCGCCCGCGCTACCGGCCGCGACCCTCACCTCCGACGATCTGCGCGGCGACGTCACCATCGTCGGCTCGCGCCCGCGGCGGGATCTCTTCAACGGAGTGCGCGCCGTCTATGTCGAGCCGGCCGCCGCTTGGCAGCCGACTGACGCCCCGCCGCTGCTGGCCAGCAACTACGTCACCGAGGATGGCGGCGAGGCGATCTACCGGGACATGGAATTCCCGCTTACCACGAGCGCCAGCACGGTGCAGCGCCTGATGAAAATCGAGCTGGAGCGCAACCGCCGCCAGCGCGAGGTGGCAATGCAGGCCAACCTCTCGGCGCTGCGGCTGCGCCCCTGGGATGGGGTGACGGTGGCGCTGGAACGGCTGACGCCATTCCCGGCCCGCGTGACGGGCTGGGCGCTGGCGCCGGATGGCGGGGTGAACCTGCAACTGGCGGAGGAGGATCCCGCCGTCTGGGCCTGGAACCCGGCGACGGATGAACGCGCGACGGGGCAGAACCCGTCCGTGGTGCTGCCGAACCCGGGCGTCATCGCCGCGCCGGCGACGATCCTGGTGGACACGCCGCTCGGGACGTCGTTCACCGCCATCTCCGTCTCCTGGTCCGCCGTAGGGTCGGCCTATCTCGCTGGCTATGAGATCGAGTTTCGGCCGGCCTCGGTCGCGGTCTGGCAGGGGTATGCGGGCGGCTTCGGCGCCACCGCTGTTGCCATCCCCACCGCGGAGCCTACGGCCTTTCGCGTGCGCGCCCAGGCGCGCAGCGGGGCGGTGTCGGGCTGGCGCGAGGCGCTTGTGCCGGCCGCCGCGTCAGGCT
>JBEQBS010000338.1:0-3601 GCA_041639675.1 Rubritepida sp.
CGCCAAAGCTCGCCAACACCATCACTGAAGTCACCGCTGTCTCCCCAACCGAACTCAAGGCCGTGCGCCGCTCGGACATCGGCCTGACGGCGGTTGAACTCACATTGCTCGCGCGCTGGCTGGACAACCCGGCCTTCCCGGCCTTCGCGTATCCGACGAACACGATGCCGGGCACGCCGCCGGTCATCGCCGCCCAGGCGCGGGCCAGCAGCTCCGGCACCTGATCCGCCGTGCGTGCCTCCCCCACGAAGGTGCAGAAGGAGCCGAAGACGGCGCCGTAGTCCATCTCCTGGAAGGCGTTGCGGCGGAGGTCGCGCGCCTCGACCTGGCCGATCAGCAGCAGCAGCGGCACGGCGTCCTGCTCGGCCGTGTGCAGGGCGATGGCGGCGTTGCAGGCGCCCGGCCCGCGCGACACCAGCACCACGCCGGGCCGGCCGGTCAGCCTGGCATCGGCGATGGCGGCGAAGCCGGCGCCGCCCTCGCTGCGGCTCACCACCAGGTCAATGGGCGAATCGCGCAGCGCGTCCAGCAGGGCGATGTAGCTTTCGCCCGGCACGCAGAAGGCGCGGTCCACCCCCTGGGCGGCCAGGAAGGCGACCAGGGCCTGGGCGGCGGTCATGGCAGGCGGCTTTCGCGCATCAGCACGGTCATCCCGGTCAACCGGCCGTCATGCACGGCCAGCACGGCGTCGCTGTCCAGCATGCGGCGGGATTCCAGCGGGCGGCGCAGGTGGCAGCGCCAGGCGCCGCTCATGCCGCCCGGCGCCTGGCAGGTGAAGCCCAGCGCGATGAGGCGCTGGATGGCCGGGCCGGCATCCTGCCCGTTGGGCGAGAGCTCCAGCAGGTCGCGCCGCAGCGCCTCGGCGCCGGCATTGCGGCCCTGGCGCAGGTAGGTTTCCATCGGGTGGCGCGGCGCGCCCCCGGCCCAGAGCGCGGCGGCCACGAATCCGGCCAGGAAGATCAGCGCCCCCATGATGAGGGCGCGCGGCAGGGTGCCGCCGGACAGCGTGTCGCGCACCATGCGCCAGCCGAAGCGCTGCTGGCGTTCCCGCGGCATCAGGCCGCGCGCCGGCGTGGGTTGCCGAGGAAGCGGCCGGGCGCCGCGCCGGGGCTGGGTGCGCCTTCGCGGAAGGTCGTCTGGCCATTGCACCAGACGCGGCGGATGCCTTCGCTGATGGCATCCGGGTTCGCGTAGGTGGCGTGGTCGCGTACCGTGGCGGGGTCGAACAGCACGAGGTCGGCGAAGGCGCCGGGGCGCAGCGTGCCGCGGTCCGGCAGGCCGAAGACCTGTGCGGTGCGGCCGGTCATCTTGTGGACCGCCGTCTCCAGGGAGAAGAGCCCGACGTCGCGCACGTAGTGGCCCAGCACGCGCGGGAAGGTGCCCCACAGCCGCGGATGCGGCTTGGCGTCGTGCGGGATGCCGTCGCTGCCGATCATGCTGCGCGGATGCGCCATGATGCGGCGCACATCGGCCTCGTCCATCTGGAAGTAGATGGCGCCGGCGGGCAGCAGCTTCTCCGCCGCTGCCTTGCGCGTCATGCCCCAGTCGCGGGCGATGGCGTCCAGGTCGCGGCCGGCCTGCTCGGGGTGCGGCACGCTCCATGTCACCTGCACCGGCACGTCCTGGCGCAGCCGCTCGGGCATCAGCACGGTGGAGCCGGCGGGATAGGGATAGACGTCGAAGGCCAGCGGCTGGTCCTGGCCCAGCGCGTCAATCAGCGCCAGCGTCTCGCGCGAGCGGCCGAAATTCTCCGGCATGGAGCATTTGTGGTGGGAGATCACCACCTCGATGGTCCCCGCCTCGCGGCCGATGCGCGCCGTCTCGCGGATGCTGTCCATCACGCGGTCGGCCTCGTCGCGCATGTGGGTGGCGTAGAGGCCGCCCTCCTGCGCCACCACCTCCGCCACCGCGATCACCTCCTCGGTCGGCGCATGCATGTTGGGGGGGTAGTAGAGGCCGGTGGAGAAGCCGCCCGCGCCCTCGCGCAGGGATTCGCGCAGGCGGTCCTGCATGCGGGTGATCTCGCGGTCCGTCGCCGCGCGGTACACGTCGCCCGCCATCGCCTCCACGCGCAGGGACTGGTGGCCGCAGAAGGCGAAAGTGTTGACCGCCGTGGGGCGCTTCGCCAGCGCCTCGGCGTATTCGCCGAAGCCGCCCAGGGTGAACCAGCTCTCGTCGCCCAGCAGGTCCAGCGGCGGCGGCGGGCGGCGCTCCAGCCGCAGCGGCGCCAGGGAGACGCCGCAATTGCCGACCACCACGGTGGTGACGCCCTGGCTGGTCTTGCAATGCACGCATTCGGGGCCGCACAGCACCAGCCGGTCGTCATGGGTGTGGGCGTCAATGAAGCCGGGCGCGAGCGCCAGCCCGGTGGCGTCCACCTCCTCCGCGCCGCTGACGGAACCGAGGTCGCCCACGGCGCGGATGCGGTCGCCCTCCACCGCCACGTCGCCGGAAAAGCGCGGGGCGCCGGTGCCGTCCAGGATTGTGGCGTGGCGGATGACGAGGTCGCAGCGCAGGGTCATGCGGCGAAGCTTGCCCCAGCGCGCGGGCACGCGGAAGCGCATGGACGGCGCGCGCGCGATGGGCTAACGCGGTCATGTCCAAGAATTCATCCGGGAGTTCCGCCCATGTTGCGTCGCATGCTGCCCGTCGCCGGCCTCCTGGCCGCGATGTCCCTGCCCGCCGCCGCGCAGACCCAGCTGACCATCCAGCACCCGCTGCCGCTGAACAGCCACTACGGCGCCGGCGCCAGCGCGCTGAAGGAGGCCTTCGAGCGCGCGACCAGCAACCGCTTCCGCGTCAACATCCAGCGCAACGACAATGAGCGCGAGGCCATCGAATCGGTGCAGATCGGCACCATCGAATGCTCCATCACCTCCACCGGCCCCGTCGGCAACTTCGTGGCGGAGACCCGCAACCTCGACGTGCCCTTCCTGTTCCGCGACACCACCCATGCCCGCGGCGTGCTGGACAGCGAGATCGGCCAGGGCCTGCTGGCGCGCTTCCAGCCGCGCGGCCTGGTGGGCGTGGCGTGGATGGAAAACGGCTTCCGCCACCTGACCAACAGCCGGCGCGAGGTGAACGCGCCGGGCGACGTGCGCGGCATGAAGGTGCGCACCATGGAGAACCAGGTGCACATGCGCGCCTTCTCCGCCCTGGGCGCGCTGCCGACGCCGATGGCCTTCAGCGAGCTGGTGCCGGCGCTGCAGCAGGGCACGGTGGATGGGCAGGAGAACCCGATCCCCGTCATCGTCGCCAACAACCTGAACCAGGTGCAGCGCTTCCTGACGCTGACGGGCCACGTCTATTCGCCGGCCATCCTGATCTGCAACCCGGCCTTCCTGGGCCGGATGAGCGCCGCCGACCGCGCCGCCTTCACCGAGGCCGCCCGCGCGGGCGCCGCCGCCAACCGCGCCCGCGTGACGGCCGACGAGCAGTCGGGCGTGGAGGAGCTGCGCCGCCGCGGCATGGTGGTGGTGACGCAGGTGGACAACGCCGCCTTCCAGGCCGCCCTGGCCCCGCAGGCCGCGAACATCGAACAGCAGCTGGACCAGGCGCTGCTGCGCCGCATCCGCGAGTGGCGCCAGTAAGGGCATGAACC
>JBEQBS010000339.1:0-3588 GCA_041639675.1 Rubritepida sp.
CCGCGCGAAGGCCCGGTGCGCGAGGCGGTGCGCGGCCTGCTGCGGGGGCTGCCCGCCATGCTGGGTTCCGTGGCAGGATGCGCCGCATGATCCGCCGCGCCGCCCTGCTCGCCGCCATCCTCGCGCCCTTCGCCGCCCTGGCGCAGCCGGGCGTGGACCGGCCGCAGCCCCGGCTGCGCGAGGAGCCGCTGGTGATCGTCGGCCGCGACGGCACGCGCCACGCCTTCCGCGTCGAGATGGCGGTGCGCCCCGAGGACCAGATGGTGGGGATGATGTTCCGCACCGCCATGGCGCCGGATGAGGGCATGCTGTTCGACTGGGGCCAGCCGCGCGAAAGCGCCATGTGGATGCGCAACACGCTGATCCCGCTGGACATGGTGTTCATCGCCGCCGATGGCCGCATCCACCGCATCCATGAGCGCGCGGTGCCGCAGAGCCTGGCGACGATCGAGAGCCGCGGCCCGGTGCGCGCCACGCTGGAGCTGGCCGGCGGCACGGCGGAGCGCCTGAACCTGCGCGTGGGCGACCGGGTGGAGCACCGCGCCTTCGGCACGGCGCGCTGAGGCGCCGCGCCTGGGCGGGCCTCAGGCCAGGACGAACATCGGCACCGGGGCGCCGTCGGTCTCGCGGAACCTGACCCGCACCTTCTGCCCGCAGGCCAGCCCGTCCAGGTCGCACTCGACGATGTTGGTGAGCATGATCGGACCTTCGTCGAGCTGGACATAGGCGACGCAGAAGGGCTCCTTCCCGCGCGCCACCGACCACGAATAGATGGTGCCGGTGCCCTTCGCCTCGACGAACTCCACGTTGTTGGACAGCGTGAAGGGCGAGACCTTGCGCGGGTAGTGGAACAGGGTGCCGGTATCCAGGCACTTGCCCAGGATCAGCTTGCCGGCGCGCGCGCCGTCCCAGTAGGGCTGGTTGTCCGGGCTTTCCGCGGGGGCCTGGGGCGTGCGGTCGAATGCCATGGTCGCCATGATGCTCACTCCCGCTCCAGGATGACGGTGCCGCAGCCGTGCCGCGTGCCCAGGTTGCCGCCCTTGCCATTCGCCAGCACCAGGCCGGCATCCTTCACCTGCACCGCCGGATGCGCCTCGCCGCGCGCCTGGCGGACGGCCTCGATCACCTTGGTCATGCCGCCGCGGTTGGAGGGGTGGTTGTTGCACAAGCCCCCGCCATCCGTGTTGAAGGGCAGCCTGCCGACGCCGGAGATCAGGTTGCCATCGGCGACGAAGCGACCGCCCTGGCCCTTCTCGCAGAAGCCGAGGTCCTCGATCTGCACGATCACCGAGATGGTGAAGCTGTCGTAGATGGAGGCATACCTGATGTCCGCCGGCGTGACGCCGGCCTTGGCGAAGGCCATCGGCCCGGACCTGGCGGTGGCGGAGTAGGTGAGGTCAATGGCGCCGGCCATCTGGTGCTTGTAGGCCTCGCCCCAGCCCTTCACGCCCACGCGCGGGCGGTTGAGCGACTTGGCGATCTCGGGCCGCGCGACGATCAGCGCGCCGCCGCCATCGGAGATGACGCAGCAATCCAGTCGGTGCAGCGGGTCCGCCACCATGGGCGAGTTCACCACCTCCTCCACCGTCACCACCTTCTTCAGCATGGCGTGCGGGTTGTGCTGCGCGTGGTGGGAGGCCGCGACCTTCACCCAGGCCAGCTGCTCGGAGGTGGTGCCGTATTCGTGCATGTGCCGGGTGGCGACCATGGCGTGCATGGTGGCGATGGTGCGGCCATAGGGCAGCTCGAAGCTTTCATCCGGCACGCCGACGCCGGCGGAGCGCACGGCGGTGCCGGTCTGCATCCCCTCCGCGCGCGGGCGGCCGGCGAGGGTGATGAGCGCCACGTCGCACTTGCCGGCGATGATCGCCTCGACCGCATGGCCCACATGGATGACGTAGGAGGAGCCGCCGGATTCGGTGGTGTCGTAGTGGCGGATGTTGCGCAGGCCCATGTAGTCGAGCATGGACAGGCCGCCCATGCCCGGCGCATCGCCTGCGCAGAAGTAGCCGTCAATGTCGCTGGCCTTCAGCCCGGCATCCTGGAGCGCGCCGAAGGCGCATTCCGCATGGAGCTGGGCGGTGGACTTGTCCTCGGCCTTGCGCGTCGGGTGCTCGAAGGCGCCCACGATGTAGGCGGGGTTTTTCATGTGGCGTTCCTGGATGTTCCGCGGGCGCGAGGGTTGCGCCGCGTGGAAGCGTCGTCAACCCAGCCCCAGCCGCTGCGCCAGCCCGCGGAACAGCGCCACCTGCGCCACCACATGCGCCTTGGTCTCCACCGGGCCCAGCACGCGCGGCACGCTGCCCAGGCGCCGGTTCGCCGCCACCCAGGAATCGTCGCGCGACAGCGCGGCGAGTGCCGCGGCCCATTGCGCCACCAGCGCATCCGGCAGGCCGGCGGGCGCGGCCAGCGCATTCCAGCCGGCGAGCGCGGCGAGGCCCGGCAGCCCGGCCTGGCCGGCGGCGGGCACCGAAGGAAGGTCGGGCAGGGGCGCGGAGGCGACGAGGGCGCGGATGCCGCCATCGCGCAGCGCGCCCATCATGTCGCCCAGGTTGTTGCCGACGAACTGCACGGAGCCGCCCAGCAGCGCCGTCAGCGCCTCGCCGCCGCCGCGGAAGGGAACGGCTTGCGCGGCATCCAGCGGCAGGCCCGCCAGCGCCAGCATCTGCCGCACGCCGAGGTCGAGGATGGTGGCGGGCCCCGAGGTGGCGAAGTTCAGCCGCCCCGGCGCATCGCGCAGCGCCGCCAGCAGGGCGGCGAGGTCCTTCCAGGGCGCATCGGCGCGCACGCAGACCACGAAGGGATTCTCGTCCAGCAGGCCCAGCCAGGTGAAGTCGTCCGGCGTGAAGGGCGTGCGCGGATCGGTGGCGGGCAGGATGGCGGAGGAGCCGACGCGCGCGAGCAGCAGCGTCGTCCCATCGGGCCGCGCGCGCGCGACATGCAGCGTGCCCACCGCGCCAGAGGCGCCGGTGCGGTTCTCCACCACGATCGTCGGCGCGCCCGGCAGGTGGCGCGGCGCGTGCTGCGCCAGGATTCGCGCGGCGAGGTCGGCGGCGCCACCGGCGGAGAAGGGCGCGACGAGGGTGATCGCGCGCTCCTGCGCGAGCGCGGGCATCGGCAGCAGCGCGGCCAGGGCGCGGCGGGGCAGGCGCATGGCGGATCCTCCTCTGGGCGTGCAGCATGGCCCGGCCTTCCGGCACGCTGGAAGCTCCGGGGTTGCAGCCGGGTTTCACGCCATGCTACGGCGTGTTGCATGAAGACCGTAACTGGCTTGCCGGCGGGCGACCTCCGGCATCCCCCAGTGGTCCGTGCGCCGAGAACCTGTCCGGCGCGCCGGCCCCCCTCGCAGGGCCGCCCGAGCATCCTCCTCGCCTGTGCCGCATTGGCCGGGCTGTGGGTTGCGACGGCACCTGCCACGGCCGCTGCCGCACCCCACCGGGGCGGGCAGGAGGTTCGGAAAAGCGCGCCCGCCCGCCCGGCGGCCGCGCGAGGCGTTGGTCAGGAAACTGGGCGCCGGCCCTTACAAAGGGCTCTACTCCCTCGTTTCACTCGCAGGTTTCGCGCTGATCATCGTCGGCTGGCGCAGCG
>JBEQBS010000340.1:0-3578 GCA_041639675.1 Rubritepida sp.
GCGCCGCAACCCACGTGTCCTGGTCCTGTCCGTGCTCCTGCTCGGAACCGTGATCGTCGGTTGCGGGTCCTCGGATCCAGATGGGGCAACTGTTGACGAGACCACCACCCGGAAGCCCGCTGGAGATGCCCAGTGGACCACGGTGCGGGTGCCGGGGGAGAGTGGGGCCGAGAGCGAGGCGCAGTTGCTCGTGTCGGGTGAGCAGGTGGTGACCGTCCTGGCCTCGGAGGAGGGCGTCGTCCAGGGGGCGGCCTTGCAGCGCGGCCTCGGCCTCCGGCGCGCGCAGCGCGGTCGCGGCCATGCCGCCGAAGGCCAGGCGGGCGCGCGTCACCACGCCATCCGCGAATTCCACGCAGGCGGCCAGGGAGACGGCGCTGATGTCCTGGTCATGCCGGCGCGACAGCTTCTCGGCGGCCAGCAGCGCGCCGGGCGGGGGGGCGGGAAGGTGGATGGCCACGATCAGCTCGTCCGGCCCCAGCGCGTTGCGGCGGTAGCCGGTGAGGAACTGCGCCACCGGCAGGCGGCGCGCGCTGGTCTCCACCTCCGCGTCCAGCGCCAGCAGCACCGGCAGGGAATCGCCGATCGGCGAGGCGGTGCCCAGGTTGCCCGCCACCGTGCCCAGCGCGCGGATCTGGCGCGAGCCGAGGCGTTCCAGGTAGGGCGCCAGGGCGGCGAAGCGGGCATCGGCGCGGCAGGCCGCCAGCCATGCGGCATAGGGCGCGGCGGCGCCGATGCGCTGGCCGTGCTCCGTCGCGACCACGCCCTGCAACTCCCGCACGTTCAGCAGGCAGATCACCGTCTCCGGATGCTCGCGGTGCTCGGAGAAGCGCAGCCCCAGGTCGGTGCCGCCCATCAGCAGCATCGCCTCGGGATGGGCGGCGCGCAGGGCCAGGGCCTCCGCCAGCCTGGCGGGCAGGTGGAAGCCGCCGAAGCGGGCGGAGGCCACGGCGGCGGCGGGCGCGGCGGCGCCGTCATCGGCCATGGCTGCGAAGGCGTCCAGGATGGGACGGTAGCCGGTGCAGCGGCACAGATTGCCGGCCAGCGCGGCATGCGGGTCGCCGCCCTCGCGCGTCCAGGCCCAGGCGGACATCACGATGCCGGGCGTGCAGAAGCCGCATTGCGTGGCCCCACCCTGCGCCATGGCCTGCACCACGGGGTGCGCGCGCCCCAGCCCCTCGACGGTGCGGATGGCGCGCCCATGCAGCTGCCCCAGCACGCAGAGGCAGGCATTCACCGGGCGGCGTGATGCGCCATCCTCCAGCACCACGGTGCAGGCGCCGCAATCGCCCTCGGCGCAGCCCTCCTTGGTGCCGGTCAGGCCGCGGGCGCGCAGCCAGTCCAGCAGGGTGGTCGTCGGCGGCGCGTCATCCGCGGCCACGGCCGCGCCGTTCAGGGTGAGGGTCGGTCCCGGCATCGCCGCATCATGGCAACGGATGAACGGCTTGTCATCTGAGGCCGTCCTCGCCGATGATGCCCGCCACGGTCAGCCCGCCGATGCGCGGCAGCGGCCGCCCGCCATCGGCCAGCGCCAGGCAGAGCAGGATCTCGTCGCGCCGGGGCGCATCGGTGATGCGCGCCTCGATGGCGTCAAAGTGCGAGCGCACGAAGGCGGCGTCCTTATGGCCCAGCGGCACGTCAATCGCGCAACCCAGGCCGCCGCGCTTCTTGGCCGAGGGGATCAGCGCCGGCCCCTTGCCCAGCGCGGCCCGGACGGGGGCGCCCATCCTGGGGTGCAGCAGGGCGGCGGCGTGCTCCAGCTCGCCATCCTCGCCCACGATGGCGGCCTTGCCGAAGGATTGCGCCGGCCCGCCCAGCGCCGCCAGGGCGCGCGCGGCGAGTTCCGCGCCCAGCGTGGCGCCCAGCTCCATCAGGTCGGACAGGTCCTCGGTGAACCGGCCGGCATGGGGGTTGCGCAGCACGACCATCGCCACGGCGCGGCGGATGGGCGGCGCGACGGCGCGCCCGGCCTCCATCGCCGTCTCCTCCACCAGCAGGGCCCATTTGCGGATCATGCCGCCCACTCCGGCACGCGAGCGGCAGGGGGCGTGTTGCGCGAGCGGCCGGGCACCACGGCCGTGCCATCCACCATCACCATGCCGATGCCCGGCAGCTCGCCCATCAGCAGCGCCTCGCCGGCATCCTCGCCCGCGCCGCCGACCGGGGCGTCGAGGAACACCAGGTCGGCGGCGCGGCCTTCGGCGATCACGCCGGCCTCCAGCCCGCGCCAGCGCGCGACGTTGCCCGAGGCGGCGGCGATGGCCAGGCCCGGATCCAGCTCCCCCACCGAGCAGAGCAGCGAGATGGTCCGCAGCACCCCCAGCGGCTGCACGCCCGAGCCCGCCGGGCTGTCGGTGCCGATCACCAGCCGGTCCAGCCGGCCCATCTCGCGCAGCAGGTTCATCACGAACAGGGCATTGCGCGGGTTGCCGTTGTGGACCACCTCGATGGCGCGCCTGGTGCCGGCCACCACCTGCTCCAGCGCGCGCTGCGGCAGGGAGGTGGGGCCGCCATTGATGTGGGCCACGATGTCGGCATCGGCGGCGATCACCACCGGGGCCTGCATGAGGTTGGAGCCGGCGATGGAGGGGCCGCCGCAATGGATCATGCTGTTGAGGCCGGCCGCGCGCGCCCATTGCGCGTGCTGGACCACCTCGGCCTCGTCCTTCACCGTGCCCAGGCCGATCTCGCCCAGAAGCCGTACGCCGGCCTCCGCCATCTCGCGGTAGTCGGCCTCCGTCAGCTCGCGCTCCGGCACCGGGGCGCCGGCCAGCACGCGGGCGCCGAGCGGGCGGAAGTTCGTGAAGGCGCGCTGGGCGGCGATGGCCAGCGCCTTCACCCCCACGCGGTCCTTCGGGCGGCCGGGCAGATGCACCTCGCCGGCGGAGATCAGCGTGGTGGTGCCGCCATGCACCATGGCCTCGATCCAGCCCAGCTGGTTCTGCCGCGGCGTCCAGTCGCCGAAGGCGGGGTGGACGTGGTTGTCCAGCAGGCCGGGCATCACCGCGCAGCCCCTGGCGTCCAGCACGCGCTCGGCCTCATGCGTGCCGCCGATGGCGGCGATGCGGCCATCCTCCAGCAGCAGCGTGTCGGCCTCCAGCAGCGGCCGGGCGATGTCGCCGCCGAAGAGGGTGCCGATGTTGCGGATGAGGATGCGCGCCATGGCACGAAGGCTGGCCCCGGCGCGCGCGCCTTGTCAAAGCCCCCGGCCCGCCGCCATGCTGGCCGCAGGCAAGGCGGGGACTTCATGGCGCGATACTGGCGGCCGGCGACGCTGGATGAGGCCGTGGCGATCCGCGCCGGGACCGGCGCGCGCCCCCTGGCCGGCGCCACCGACATCCTGCCCGCCCGCGCCAATGCCGCCACCTGGGACGCGCCGCCGGAGGAGGACTGGCTGGACCTGTCCGGCATCGGCGCCCTGCGGGGCGTGGCGCGCGACGGCGAATGCTGGCGCATCGGCGCGCTGACCACCTGGGCCGCGCTGCGCGACGATGCCGCGCTGCCGCCCGGCTTCGGCGCGCTGCGCCAGGCGGCGGCGCAGGTGGGCGGGCGGCAGGTGCAGGCGCGGGGCACACTGGGCG
>JBEQBS010000341.1:0-3561 GCA_041639675.1 Rubritepida sp.
GAGCTGATCGCCATGGCGAAGGCCAACCCCGGAGCGCTCAACTTCGCTTCGGGCGGCGTCGGCACGACTCCGTACATGGCGGCCGAGCTGTTCCTGTTCAACGCCGGCCTGCGCGTGACCCACGTCTCCTACCGCGGCGAGGCGCCGGCGATGACCGATGTGGTCGGCGGGCGGGTGGACATGATGTTCTCCAACATCACTGGCGCCCTGACGCAGTACCAAGCCGGGCGGGTGCGCATCATCGCCGTCGCCGACGACGAGCGCGCGCCCGAGATCCCGGACGTGCCGACCGCGGCCGATGCCGGTTTGCCGGATTTCCAGTCGCTCGCCTGGTTCGCCGCCGCGGCGGCGCCCGGCACGCCGCCCGCGCTCGTCGCGCGCATCTCGGCGGGGTTCGCCGAAGTGCTGCGCGACGCTGACGTGCAGCGCCGCTTCCGCGAGCTCGGCGCCACCGTCGTGGGCGGCACGCCCGAGGAGACCACGGCCTTCGTCGCCGCCGAGCGCAAGCGCTGGGGCGCGCTGGTCCGCCGCGCCCATGTCACCGTCGAATAAGGCTCGGAGTCCGCCATGCCCGACCACAACCTGCCCGTCTCCCCCAGTGGCCTGACCACCCCGCCCGAGGTGCCCTGGCCCGAGGGGCTGACCCGGGTGCCCTACTGGGTGTTCCAGCGTGCCGATGTGGCGGCGCTGGAACAGACGCATGTGTTCCGGGGCGACACCTGGAACTACCTGTGCCTGGAGGCGGAAATCCCGAATGCCGGCGACTACCGCGCCACCACGCTTGGCGGCGTGCCGATCCTCGCGGTGCGCGATCATGACGGCGAGATCTACGCCTTCGAGAACCGCTGCGTGCACCGCGGCGCGCTCATCGCGCTGGAGGATTTCGGCAATGCGCGGGAATTCACCTGCGTCTACCACGCCTGGAGCTACGACCTGCAGGGCAACCTCAAGGGCGTGGCCTTCAAGGACGGCGTCAACGGCAAGGGCGGCATGCCGGCCTGTTTCCGGATGTCGGACCACAATCCGCGCAAGCTGCGCACCGCGGTGGTCGCGGGGCTGGTCTTCGCCTCCGCCTCCGACACCGTGCCGCCGATCGAGGAATACCTCGGCGATGCGATCCTGGAGCGGATCGAACGCGTGTTGGGCGGGCGCCAGCCCGAGGTCATCGGCCGCTTCACGCAGGTGCTGCCGAACAACTGGAAGCTTTATGTGGAGAATGCGCGCGATAGCTACCATGCCTCGCTGCTGCATCTGTTCTTCACGACCTTCGAGCTGAACCGGCTGTCGCAGAAGGGCGGGCTGATCGTCGACGAGTCCGGCGGCAACCATGTCTCCTACTCCGCCATCGACCGGGCGGCGGAGGCGGCGGCCAAGGCCAAGGCTGCCGATGACTACGCCTCCCAGAACATCCGTTCCGAGAACGCCAGCTACAAGCTGAAGGACAAGAGCGTACTCGCCGGCATCGACGAGTTCGGCGATGGCGTGACCTTGCAGATCCTGTCGGTGTTCCCGGGCTTCGTGCTGCAGCAGATCCAGAACAGCTTGGCGGTGCGCCAGGTGGTGCCGCGCGGCACCGACCGGACCGACCTGCACTGGACCTATCTCGGCTTCAAGGACGACACGCCCGAACTGCGGCTGATGCGGCTGAAGCAATGCAACCTGGTCGGGCCGGCCGGCTATGTCTCGATGGAGGACGGCTGCGTGGGCGGCTTCGTCCAGCGCGGCGTGGTCGGCGCCTCCGACAAGCTGGCGGTGCTGGAGATGGGCGGCAGCGACGCGCTGAGCACGGGGACGCGGGCGACCGAAGCCTCGGTGCGTGGATTCTGGAAGGCCTACCGCACCCATATCGGGCTCTGAGGGACGCAAGAGCGATGCTGCTTTCCGACATCATGACGGTGCAGGCGCGCTACGCCTGCTGCATCGACGACGACCGGCTGGAGGAATGGCCGGATTTCTTTCTGCCCGACTGCCTCTACCGGATCACCACGGCGGAGAACCACCGGCTGGGCTTTCCCGCCGGGCTGATCTGGGCCGACAACCAGGGCATGCTGCAGGACCGCGTGGCCGCGCTGCGCGACGCCAACATCTACGAGCGGCACGCCTATCGCCATGTGCTCGGCCTGCCGCTGGTGGCGGGGGCCGGCGCCGAGGGCACCCGCAGCGAGACGCCCTTCCTGGTCGCCCGCATCATGCGCGACGGTGTCACCGACGTCTTCGCCACCGGCCGCTATCTGGACCTGTGGCGCGCCGGCGAGGATGGCACGCCCAAGCTCGCCGAGCGCATCGTGGTCTGCGACAGTTCGCGCGTCGACACCCTGCTCGCGCTGCCGCTATAGCCGCCGCGATGGACCAGATGGAATGGACCATCCGCATCGCGCACAGCGACCTCAGCTTCCCCTGTGCGCCGCAGGAGAGCCTGCTGGAGGCGGCGCAGCGCGCCGGGCTGGAAATCCCCTATTCCTGCCGCCGCGGGGTCTGCATCACCTGCAAGGGCAAGGTGCTGGATGGCTCGGTCGCCGAGGGCAGCAGCATCCACAGCGCCGCCGGAGACGCGTCCTTCGACACCTTGTTCTGTAGCGCGCGGCCCCGCTCCGATCTTGTCGTCTCGCCCCGTCGCGTCTCGCGGCTGCCGCCTGCCGGCCAGGCGCGGGAGGTGACCGCGAAGGTCTTCCGCAAGCAGCACGTCGGCCCCGGCGTCGTGAAGCTGCATCTGCGCTTTCCCATCGGCATCCGCGTCGCCTTCCGCGCCGGGCAGCATCTGGAGGTGCTGCTGCCCGGGGGGCTAAGCCGCTCCTATTCCATGGCGAATTCCCCCGGCGAGAGCGATGGCGTGCAGATGCATGTCCGCCTGCATCCGGGCGGGGCGTTCTCGGATGCGCTGCTGTCCGGGCTGGAACCCGGGGCCGAGCTGCGGCTGATGCTGCCCTATGGCGGCGTCCAACTCGATGGCCAGGACCCGCGGTCGCTGGTCCTGCTGGCGACCGGCACCGGCTTCGCCCCCGTGGCCTCGATCCTGGAGGAGGCGATGCGGCGACGCTGGACGCGGCCGCTGATCCTCTATCGCGGCGGCCGCCGGCCGGAGGATCTGTATCTGCCCGCCTTGCCGCTCCGCTGGGCCCGGCGGCTGCGGGACTTCCGCTACATACCGGTGCTGTCGCGGCCCGACGCGGGCTGGTCGGGGCGCAGCGGCTGGGTGCAGGCCGCGGCCGCGGCCGATCTGGCCGACATGTCGGGGATCCAGGTCTATGCCTCCGGCGGCCCCGCCATGGTCGCGGCGGCGCGCGAAAGCTTCACCCGGCTGCATGGCCTGCCGGACGGAGATTTCTTCGCCGATGCCTTCCTGCCTTCCGCCTGAACCCGGAGACGGAGACCCGATGCCGGATGCCCAGGCCCGCCGGCGCATCGCCCTGACGATCGGCGACCCCAACGGCATCGGCCCGGAGATCGCGGTGAAGGCTGCCGCACTGTCCGCCGGCCGGGCGGAGGGGCCGGTGCCGATCCTCGTCGGGGATCTGCTGCCCATCCGCCACTACGCCGCGCGCCATGCCGAGGGGCTGCCGG
>JBEQBS010000342.1:0-3525 GCA_041639675.1 Rubritepida sp.
CGCGGCGGTTGCGGACCTCGCCCTCCTTGCGCAGCTTCGTCACCGGCTTGCCGCGGGCATAGCCCTGGCGGAACAGCTCGCCCCCGCGCGCGACCTCGACCTCCATGGCTTCCGACAGCGCGTTGACCACGCTGCTGCCCACCCCGTGCAGCCCGCCCGAGGTGTCATAGGCCTTGCCCGAGAACTTGCCGCCGGAATGCAGCGTGGTGAGGATGACCTCCAGCGCGGAAAGCTTCGGGAACTTCGGGTGCGGGTCCACGGGGATGCCGCGGCCATTGTCGCGCACGGAGAGCCAGTTGCCCTCCTCCAGCACCACCTCGATCACGTTGGCGTGGCCGGCCACGGCCTCGTCCATCGCGTTGTCAATGATCTCGCTGGCCAGGTGGTGCAGGGCGTTGTCGTCGGTGCCGCCGATATACATGCCCGGCCGGCGGCGGACGGGCTCCAGCCCCTCCAGCACCTCGATATCGGCGGCGGTGTAGGTGGCGGCGGCCGGCTTGGCCCCGCCCTTTCCGAAAAGGTCGTTCATGTTGTGTTCGCTGGTTCCCGCCGGAAGATAGGGGGGCGGGGCGGCAGGCGCAACCGGCTTCGCGCGGTATCCGGGCGGTGGTTTTGCGGCTAGGGTGCCGCGGTGCAGCAATCCCCTTCCCTCGCGCCCGGGCTGCGCAACGGCGTCATCTTCGGCGCCCTTGCGCTGGCCGCCGTGCTGGCGCTCAACCACGCGGAGCTGCCCGGGCTGGGCGCCATCCTGGCCGACCTGCCGCTGGCGGTGGCCATCTCGGCCGCCGTGCACCTGCCGCAGATCGCCTTCACCGCCACCGCCTGGCGCGCCCTGCTGCCCCCTGCCCTGCGCCCTGGCCTCGGCGCCATGATGCTGCTGCGCTGGTACCGCGAATCCGCCAATGCCCTGCTGCCGGCCGGCGCCATCATCGGCCAGGCCGCCGCCGCCCGGCTGCTGGCCCGCCGCGGCGTGCCCGGCGACGTGGCCGGGGCGACGGCCACGGTGGACCTGACGCTGGAGGCGGTGTCGCAATTCTTCTTCACCCTGGCCGGCGTGCTGCTGCTGGTGGCCTTCCGCGACACGGCGGGGCTGGCCGCCTTCGCCTGGGCCGGGCTGGGCATCGCCGTGGCGGGCGCGGCGGCGATGGTGCTGGTGCAGCGCCGCCTGCCCCTGGCCCTGGCCGAGCGGCTGCTGGCCCGCCTGGCCCGCCGCTGGCCGTCCATCCGCCCCTCCACCATCCGCGACTTCCAGGCCGCCATCCTGGCCCTGCATGCCGACTGGCGCCGGTTGGTTTCCGCCATCCTGTGGCATACCGCCTCCTGGGTCATCGGCGCCGTGGAGATCTGGGGCGTGCTGCACCTGCTGGGGCAGGATGTCTCGCTGGCCGATGCGCTGGTGATCGAGGCGCTGGCCCAGGCGCTGCGCAACGCCGGCTTCCTGCTGCCCGGCGCCCTGGCCGTGCAGGAGGGCGCGATCATCGGCGCCGCCGCCCTGTGCGGCGTGCCCGCGGCGGCGGCGCTGGCGGTTGCGCTGGTGCGCCGGGCGCGCGAAGTGTGCTTCAGCCTGCCCGGCCTGCTGGCCTGGCAACGCGCCGAGATGCGAGGGACCCCGCGATGACTGGCCGCTTCGGAACCGCGATGGACATGCTGCGCCTGGTGCCGCGCGGGGGGCCGGCGATCCTCAACGTCTCCGTCACCAACCACTGCAACGCCACCTGCGACTTCTGCAACTTCGCCCATGACAAGGGCTTCGTCACCGACCGCCGCTTCATGGACGCCGACCGCTTCCCCGAGGCGCTGCGCGTGATGAAGGAGCAGGCCAACGTCCGCTTCGTCACCTTCATGGGCGGCGAGCCGCTGCTGCACAAGCGCATCCTGGAGATGAGCCGCGTGGCGCGCGACATGGGCGTGCAGCCCACCCTCGTCACCAATGGTTGGCTGCTGCCCGCGCGGCTGGAGGCGCTGGCCGAGGCCGGGCTGACCACGCTGTTCATCTCGATAGACAGCGAGGACGTGGCGAAGCACGAGGCCAATCGCGGCCTGAAGGGCGTGATCGCCCGCATCCGCGAGGCGACGGGGCGGCTGGCGGCGCTCGGCGTGGCGCCCGTGGCCTCGGTGGCGATGACGCGGCTGATCGGCGACTACGCGGCGCTGGGGCGCTTCCTGAGGGAGCTGGGCTTCGTCGCCGTCACCTTCTCCTATCCCCGCAAGGCGGTGCTCGGCTCCTCCTCCTTGGTCTATTCCGAGACGAGCGACCTGGTGGACATGTCGCGCGAGGAGCTCTTCGCCGCCTTCGACGGCGCGGAGGCGATGCGCGCCATCATCCCCGTGCAGAACCCGCGCGAGGGGATGGCCGACATGCGCCGGCGCCTCTCGGGCGAGGGCGAGCGCTATGTCTGCCACGCGGGCTACAAGTACTTCTACCTGGACTGGAACCACGAGCTGTGGCGCTGCGAGGACTGGTCCTCCTCCATGGGCCCCGTCTTCGACTTCACGCCGGAGAAGTTCGTGCGCGACGGCTGCCAGGCGTGTTCCACCGACTGCTACCGCGATGCCTCGCTGATGCTGCAATTCTCGGTCGCCATCGGCGACAGCTTCGCGGCGATGCGCGGCGGCCGGCCGATCCAGGCGGTGAAGGCGCTGGCGGATGGGCGCAACCTGGGCTCCATCCGCGCCGTGATCGGCCAGGGGGCGCGGCTGAAGAGCCTGTCCGGGGCGAAGTAGCGCCGCCCCCCGGCGGATTCACGCCCCCGGGCATTCGCCCTGCGGCGATCCGCCTCGTCGCCCCCCCCCCCGGCGGATTCACGCCTCCGGGCGTTCGCCCCGCGGCGATCCGCCTCAGCCCAGGAAGGGCCGCGCCGCATCCAGCGCGGCGCCGCAGATCGGCGCGGCACCCCGCAGCACCGCCTCGGGCGTGGTGATGCCGATGGCCGTGCCGATGGCGGTCCAGATGGCCCAGACCGGCTCGTTCGTCGCGCGCTCCACCAGGGCGGGGGTGGCGGTGGCCAGGCAGGTGGCGGCGTCGGTCAGCACCTTGGCGGGGGCATTGGCCAGGGCGCCCAGCCAGGCATCCTGCAAAGGCGCCAGGATGAAGGTGGCGACGAACCATTCGATCAATGCCTGCACCGGCGGGCCTCCGCGAAGACCAGCGATCCGACATCGCGCCGCCATGGCGCCAGCGGGGCCCGGACCCTGACGGGGCGGGAGGTGGCCCGCGGCCCCGCACCCTTCAAGCCCTACACCACGTTGACGTAGCGCGCGGCCTCCGGCGGCCCCTCGCCGGCATGCAGCGCGGCGGCGCGGGCCAGGGCGGCGCGGTCCTCCTCCGTCAGGCGCGAGGCCTCGCGCAGGTGCTCGGCCCAGGATTCCACCACCCACAGCTCCACCCATCGCTCCGGATGGGCCACGTCCTCGTACAGCCGCCAGCGCGCCGCGCCGCCGCGCAGCCGCACGCGCCGCACCTCCTCCATCGCCGACAGGAAGGCGGCGCGGTCGGGCGCGGCGATGCGGTAGCGCACCACCTCC
>JBEQBS010000343.1:0-3537 GCA_041639675.1 Rubritepida sp.
GCGCGAGGGCGCGGCGGGCACGGCCGCCGGCCCGGCCACCGGCTGCACCGCCGGCGCGCCCGCGCCGCCGGAATAGCGCAGCAGGGCGGCGCGCAGCGGATCGGCGCCCGGGTTGTGCACCGTCATGTTCACCACGATGTCGCGCGCCGTCACCTCCCGCCCGTAATAGGCGCGGTTCCAGTCCGGCTGGGGCTGGAGCACGGAGCCCTCCAGCGCCAGCCCGGCGAAGAGGCCGCGCGAGCGCGAGAAGGACAGGATGTCCGCACCGAGGGCGGGCGTCGTCGCCGCCTCCACCGAGCCGCCGACATGCGCGACGGCCAGCGAGGCGTCGGCGCCGAACTTGAACTGCTGGTCTATCACGCTGTTCAGCGCGCGCTCGTTCATCAGCAGCAGCAGGGTCTGGCTGTCCTGGATGCCGGCCTGGAAGCCGATGGAGCCCGAGCCGACGACGTAGAAGGCCGGCGAGGACCAGGAGCCCGCGGCGTCGCGCCCCACCAGCACGCAGCCCCCGCCCTCGCCGCCCGCGAAGAAGGCGACGCGGAAGGAGCGCGGGCAGACCACGGCGCCGCGCGCCCGGCGCAGGATGGCGGCGGCATCCAGCCGGTCATTCTCCTCCGACAGGATTTCCTGCACGGTGAGCGCGGAGCGGTCCACCAGCGCCTGCGGGGCATTGCCCGTCGGCGCCCCCGCGCAGGCGGACAGCAGCAAGGCCCCCGCCAGGATCATCATCTGCCGCATCGGCCAGTCCCCGTAACCAGTTCCCCGATGCGGATTCTGGCACGGAACGGGGGGCGGGGGGAACCGGCGCCGCGCCCTGCCCCGAAGCCGCAGGCCAACGCCGCACGCGAGGCCGGACGGCCGGCGCCACGCCCCCAGGCACAGCCCCGACAACGCAGGATGCGGCCGCCGGCACGCTTCAGGGTGCCGAAGCCAAGCGGCCGGATGGCCGCGCCCGGCGTAGCCACCCGCGCACGGCGCGGGTGGCGGTGAGGGCACGGCAAAGGCGCCGTGATGGCGGCTCCCTGGGTCCATGGCCCCCCGGAGCCGCCATCACGGCGTCCAGGGCTCCTCGTTCACCGACGCCACGCGCCAGTCCCGCCCATGCCGCTCCAGCCGCGTCAGGCCCAGGTTCCTGATGGAGAAGTTCAGCACCTGCTGCGCCGACAGCCCCATGGCATGCGCCAGCGCGGCGCGGATGGAGCCGCCATGCGCCACGATCACCACGTCCTCGCCCCGGCAGGTCCCGCTCAGCCCCTCCATCACGGCGCCGACGCGGGCGCGCACGTCGTCCAGGGATTCGCCGCCGGGCGGGCGCTCCTCGGCGCCGTGCGGCCAGAAGGGGTGGGCGGGCGCGCGCAGCCGCTCCACCAGCGCCTCGTGGGTGATGCCCTGCCATTCGCCCAGGTGCTGCTCGGCCAGGTCGGGTTCCTCCGTCAGCGCCTGTTCGGGGTGGCCGGCGGCGAAGATGGCGGCGGCCGTGGCCCGCGTGCGGCTCAGCGGCGTGACGAACCAGCGCGCCGGGCTGGGCAGGCGGCGCGCCAGCCAGCGGTGCAGCGCCGCCTCCTCCCGCAGGGCCAGGTCGCAGAGGGCGACATCCATCGAGCCATAGAGGATGGCGCGGGCCGATGGCTCCACCAGCGCGTGGCGGACCAGGAAGAAGCGGGTGATGTCCATGCGCCGCCGTGTAGCGAAGCACGCGCCGCGCTGGTAGCCAGGGCGGATGCTCCGTGACCGCCGCCTCCCCCTCCTGCTCGCCCTCGGCTTCTCCGCGGGGGTGCCGCTGCCGCTGGTGGCGGGGCAGGTGCTGCGGCAATGGTTCACGGAATCCGGCATGTCGCTGGCGCAGCTGGGGCTGACGGCGCTGATCGGCCTGGCCTATGCCTGGAAGTTCCTGTGGTCCCCGGCGCTGGATGCCGTGCGCCCGCCCCTGCCGCTGGGCCGCCGGCGCGGCTGGCTGCTGCCCATCCAGTGCGGGCTGGTGCTGGCCCTGCTGGGCATCGCGATGACCGACCCGGGGCGGGATGCGACCTGGACGGTGGCGCTGGCGGTGCTGGTGGCCTTCCTGTCCGCCTCCCAGGACATCGTGGTGGATGCCTGGCGCATCGAGATGCTGGGCGAGGACGAGGAGAAGCAGGCCTGGGGGCTGGCGGCCTACATCTGGGGCTACCGCGCGGCCTTGCTGGCGGCCGGCGCGGGCACGCTGTTCCTGGTGGCGCCGCTGGGCTGGGGCGGCGCCTATGCCTATGGCGCCGCGCTGATCGGGGTGGGCATCGCCGCCACGCTGCTGGGGCGCGAGGGGGTGGAGCCGCCGGAGCGCCCCGCCACCTGGGCCGGGCGCATCCGGCTTTCGGTGGTGGAGCCCTTCCTGGACCTGCTGGGGCGGCGCCACTGGCTGGCCGTGCTGCTCTTCGTCGCGCTGTTCAAGCTGGGCGAGGCGCTGGCCGGCGTCATGGTCACGCCCTTCTACCGCAGCGAGGGCTTCACGCGTGAGGACGTGGCGGCGGTGGGCACCGTCTTCGGCCTGGGGGCCACGCTGCTGGGGGCGGTGCTGGGCTCCTGGCTGGTGGGGCGGATCGGCGTGCGCTGGGCGCTGATCCTCACGGGGCTGGGCCAGATGCTGTCCAACCTGATGTACCTGGCCCTGGTGGGCGGCGGGCGGGACATGCCGATGCTCTTCGCGCAGGTGGGCATCGAGAACCTGACGGACGGGCTGGCCGATGCCGCCTTCCTCACCTACCTGGCCGGGCTGGTGAACCGCTCCTTCAGCGCGACGCAATATGCGCTGCTGAGTTCGCTGGCGGCGGTGCCGCTGCGCACGCTGGGCGCCAGCGCGGGGGTGCTGGCGCAGTCGCTGGGCTGGGCGTCCTTCTTCGTGCTGACGACGCTGGCGGCGCTGCCAGCGATGGCGATCATGCTGTTCCTGCTGTGGCGGCTGCCGCCCAAGGGCTGAGCGGCCGATTCACGCGGCCGGCGACCAGATGCCTACGGCGCCGCCACCAGCCCCGACAGCCGGCAGCGCAGCTCCGGCCCGGTGAAGGTGACGGCGCTGCCGCCGCGCAGCGTCACCCGCAGCGTCGCCACCCGCACCCCACCGGGCAATTCCACGGGCACGAACTCCGCGCGCTCCACCGCGCCGACCTCGTAGTCAGGCTGGGCGGGCGTGGTGCACACCACGTGGCATTCCCCGCCCGGCGGGCACAGGAAGCGCCCGGCATCCTGCGCCGCGGCAGGCAGGGCGAGCAGCAGCAGCAGGGGCGGCAGGCGCATCATCCCGCCGATGCTGCGCCCGCCATGCGGCGGGGCGCAAGGGGCGTCACGCGGCCACCAGCGTCGCCACCTCCGGCGCGGCGGCCAGCAGGTCATGCGTGGCGCTGCCCAGCACCAGGTCATGGATCGGCGCATGCAGCAGCGCGCCCATCACCAGCAGCCCCGCCCCCATCTCCCGCGCGGCGCCGGCCAGGGCGGCATGCACCCCGCCGCGGCCGCGCCGCACCGCGGCGAAGCGCGCCCGGGCGCCGTGGCGGCCCAGCAGATCGG
>JBEQBS010000344.1:0-3493 GCA_041639675.1 Rubritepida sp.
GGCGCGCGCCTCCGCCTTGCGGGCGGGGGCGATGCTGTCCTCGCAATCCAGGATCACCGCATCCGCGCCGCGCTGCGCGGCCTTGGCGACGAAGCGCCCCTCCAGCACCGGGACGTAGAGGAGGGAGCGCCAGGCGGGGGGGATCAGTCGCGCTCCACACACATGGCCACGCCCATGCCGCCGCCGATGCACAGCGTCGCGAGGCCCTTCTTCGCCCCGCGGCGCTGCATCTCGTAGAGCAGCGTGGTCAGCACCCGCGCGCCCGAGGCGCCGATCGGGTGGCCCAGCGCGATGGCGCCGCCATTGACGTTCACCTTCGCGCTGTCCCAGCCCATGTCCTTGTTCACGGCGCAGGCCTGGGCGGCGAAGGCCTCGTTGGCCTCGATGAGGTCGAGGTCGTCCACGCTCCAGCCCGCCTTCTCCAGCGCCTTGCGGCTGGCCGGGATGGGGCCGGTGCCCATGATGGCGGGGTCCACGCCCGCCGTGGCCCAGGAGACGATGCGCGCCAGCGGCGTGATGCCGCGGCGCTTCGCCTCCTCCGCGCTCATCACCACCGCGGCCGCCGCGCCGTCGTTGATGCCCGAGGCGTTGCCGGCGGTGACGGTGCCCGCCTTGCTGAAGGCGGGGCGCAGCTTGGCCAGCACCTCGGCGGTGGTCTCGGGCTTGGGGTATTCGTCCTCGCTCACCACCACCTCGCCCTTGCGGGTCTTGATGGTGACGGGGGCGATCTCGTCCCTGAAGCGGCCGGCCTTCATCGCCTCGCCGGCCTTGCGCTGGCTGTCGGCGGCGAAGGCGTCCTGCTCGGCGCGGGTGAGCTGGAACTTCTGCGCCACGTTCTCCGCCGTGGTGCCCATGTGGTAGCCGTGGAAGGCGTCCCACAGCCCGTCCTTCAGCATGGTGTCGGTGAATTCCAGCCCGCCCATCTTCTGGCCCGACCGCAGGTTCGCCGCGTGGGGGGACTGCGTCATGCTTTCCTGCCCGCCGGCGACGACGATGGTGGCGTCCCCCGTGGCGATCTGCTGGGCGGCGAGCGCCACGGCGCGCAGGCCCGAGCCGCAGAGCTGGTTGATGCCGAAGGCGGTGCGCTCGGCCGGGATGCCGGCGGCCATGGCGGCCTGGCGGGCCGGGTTCTGCCCGGCGCCGGCGGTGAGGATCTGGCCGAGGATCACCTCGTCCACCTCCTCCGGCTTCACGCCCGCGCGCTCCAGCGCCGCGCCGATGGCGACCTTGCCCAGCTCGTGCGCCGGCAGCCCGGCGAAGGCGCCGCTGAAGCTGCCCACGGGGGTGCGGGCGATGGAGGCGATCACGATGTCGGTCATGGGCTGGCTCTCCCGGTTTATGGGGCCATGTTCGCGCCTGACGTGGCGCCTGTCCACAGCCGCGCGAAGGTCAGCTCGTGCTTGTTGTGCGCGGAATGGAACAGACGCGCGCCGGGGATGGCGGCGAAGCGGGCGGCGATGTCGTGGTCGGTGGCGCCCTGGAACTTCACCGAGCAGAACAGGTTGCGCGCCACCGGCAGCCAGCGCTCGACCAGCGCCAGCAGCCGCGCGGGGTAGCAGATGACGTCGCTGAACAGCCAGTCCACCGGCTCGGGCGGCAGGGCGAAGGCGCTGTCGCGGCGCAGTTCCACGTTGGGCAGGGCGGCAACGCGGGGGTCGAGGTCGGCCTTGTCCACCGCCGTGACCTCGCAGCCCAGCCGCGCCAGCGCCCAGGACCAGCCGCCGGGCGAGGCGCCCAGGTCCAGCACGCGCTCGCCCGCCTCGGGGTGGCGGCCGAGGCGCGTCAGCCCCTCCCATAGCTTGAGGTAGGCGCGCGAGGGCGGGCCCTCCCGGTCCTCCACGAAGCGCGGCGCCCCGCCGGGAAAGGGCGAGGACTTGGTGGGGGAGGCCAGGATCGTCTCCGCATCCAGCAGCGTCCAGCCGCCGAGGTGCGAGGATGGCGGCGTTTCCGGGAAGGCCAGGGGGCGGGCCCTCACCGGCGGCAGGCGGGCCTCGATCAGCGCGGCGCGGCGGTGGTGGCCGGCCGCCACCAGCGACCAGTTGCGCTGGATGCCGCGCAGCGCATCGGCCGCGCCCTTCACCGAAGGGGCGGGCAGCTCGGTCGGCGCGTCCCACACGTCCAGCGCCCAGGCGGGGGCGGCGGGCGGCGCCTCGCTGAGCGCCAGGGGGCCGTGCCAGCGCAGCACGGGGGCGCCCAGCCGCGCCAGCTCCTCCTCCAGCGGCTGCTCCAGCCCCGCATCGGCCAGGTAGGCGGCGCGGATCACCGGCGCAGCGCCGCCAGGGCCACCAGCAGCCAGCCCGCCATCAGCAGGATGCCGCCCGTGGGCGCCGTCCAGCCCAGCGACAGGCCGGCAAAGGCACGCGTGAGCACCGCGCCGCCGAACAGCAGCAGCCCGGCGGCCCAGAGCGCCGGGGCCAGGGTGGCGCCGCCCCAGGCGCGCCAGGCCAGGAAGGCCGGCGCATGCCAGCCCAGCAGCGCGGCGACGCTGCCCAGCATGCGCGCGCGCTCGGGGTCGCCATGGGCGGCCATGGCGGCGAGCATGACGCCGAGGGCACCGCAGAGGCCGGCGGCGAGGAGGCAGAAGCGTGGCATGCCGGCCTTCTACGGCGCGGCGCGCCCGGCGGCCAGATATGCGGCCACGTCATGCTTTGTCCATGCCGCGCCTTGCGGCATGGTGGCTGCGGGGTGCGTCGCGGAGGGATGGGGCCGTTGCACGCGAAGGATGTCGCCACGCTCGCCTATGAGGCGGCGGCGGGGGAGCTGGAGTGGGGGGAGGTGGGCGGCGCGCTGCGGCGGCTGCTGCGCGCCAATTCGTGCTCGCTCTGGACCGGCGACCCGGAATCGGGGGAGGTGCGGATCCTCTTCACCGAGGGCTTCCCGCCCGGCGCCGGCGATGCCTACGCCCGGCACTACGTCCATGGCGACCGCTGGTCGGCCGAGGGGGCGCGGCGGCTCGGCCAGGGCATCTTCCTGGGCCCGGACCTGTGGGACCCCGCGGCGCTGCGCGCCTCCGAATTCTACAACGATTACGCCCGCGGCATCGGCATCTTCCACCTGGTGGGCACGGTGGCGCGGCTGGATGCGGCGGCGATGATGCCGATGGGCGTGCACCGGCGCGAGGATGACGAGCCCTTCGGCGAGGCGGAGCGCCGGGTGATGGGCCGGCTGGCGCCGCATGTGGCGCGCGCCCTGCGGCTGGAGCGCCGCCTGGCCGGGGCGCGGCTGCCGGAACTGGCGCTGGATGCCCTGCCGGTGCCCACCCTGGTGACCGACCGCGCCCTGCGCCTGCGCCACGCCAATGCCGCCGCCGAGCGCCTGGCCGGGCAGGGCGCCTTCCCCGCCCTGCGGCGCGGCGGCCATGGCCGGCCGGTGGTGGCGCCCCGCCACCCGGATGACGCGGCGGCCCTGGCCGCGCTGGTGCAGCGCGTGGCCGCCGGGCTGACCCCGGCGGGGGAAATCCGCCTGCGCGGGCCCGACGGCGCGGCGGTGGCCT
>JBEQBS010000345.1:0-3470 GCA_041639675.1 Rubritepida sp.
CTGGGCCGTCGCGGCGGTGGCGGGCGGCAGGGTGCCGGCGGCCGGCGGCGCGGCCTCGGCGGTCATCGCCGCGTCCTTCTCGTCCTCCTTGATGTTCTGCTTGAAGGACTTGATGCCCTTGGCCAGGTCGCCCATCAGCCCGCTGATCTTGCCGCCGCCGAAGAGCAGCAGGACGACCAGCAGGACGACCAACCAATGCCAGATGCTGAAGGAACCCATCGTCGCGCCCCGATCCCGTGAGGAGGTGTTGGCCGGACCCTAATGCCCCGGCGCGCGCGGCGCAAACGCAGGGGTCCGTTGCGCCGCATGTGGTCCGTCCGGCGGCGCGGCGCAACCGGCAAGATTCGTTCAGCCGCCATTCAGATTTCCCCTTGATTACCCCAGCGCAATGCTTCATATGCGCCTCCGATCCGGGCCCCTCTGGCGCCGGGCGGTGGCGTCCCCACTGTCCTCGCGATGTCGGATCTCTCTGCCACCACGCGCGGCACGGGAGGTCCCGGCATCCGCGCGCCCACAGGGGAGTCCCCGGTTGATGGAATTCTTGCTTCTCGAATGGGTCGGCAAGCCGCTCTGGATGTGGGGCGGCTTCCTGGCCATCGTCGTCGCGCTGCTCGCCTTCGACCTCGGCGTGCTCAACAAGACGGACAAGGAGATGGGGATCGCCGAATCCCTCTACCTGTCCGGCTTCTACATCGGCTTCGCCATGCTCTATGGCGGCGCGATCTGGTGGGCCTACGAGGCCGGCCACATCAGCACCAGCGACGGCACCCATGCCGGCATCACCTACTTCACCGGCTTCTTCATCGAGAAGGCGCTGAGCATTGACAACGTCTTCGTCATCAGCCTGATCTTCGGCTACTTCGCCATCCCGCGGAAGTACCAGTACCGCGCCCTGGTCTGGGGCATCATCGCGGTCATCGTGCTGCGCGGCATCATGATCGGCGTCGGCGCGGCGCTGGTGCAGGAATACTCCTGGATCCTCTACATCTTCGGCGCCTTCCTCATCGCCACCGGCATCAAGATGCTGGTGGTGCCCGAGGGCGACCCGGACGTGTCCAAGAACCCGGTGGTGCGCTTCATGAAGAAGCGCATGCGGGTGACGGACACGCTGCACGGCCAGAAGTTCTTCGTCCGCGTGCCGGACAGCACCACGGGCAAGCTGGCGCTGACCGCCACGCCGCTCTTCCTGGCGCTGGTCGTCATCAACATCGCCGACCTGATCTTCGCGGTGGACAGCGTGCCGGCGATCTTCGCCATCACGACGGACACCTTCATCGTCTACACCGCCAACATCATGGCCATCCTGGGCCTGCGCGCGCTCTACTTCGCGCTGGCCGCCATGGTGCACCGCTTCGAGTACCTGAAGTACGCCCTGGCCCTGGTGCTGGTCTTCATCGGCGCGAAGATCTTCTGGAACCAGATCGTGGGCAAGCTGGACCCGGCCATCTCGCTGGGCGTGACGCTGGCGCTCATCATCGGCGGCATCGTCTACAGTCTGTACAAGACCCGCGGCCACGACCACGCCGCCGCCCCCGCGAAGTCCGAGGGCTGACGCGACACCGGGGGGGGCGGCCGGCGCCGCCCCTCACCCCCGCCCGGTGGAGCCGAAGCCGCCGGTCCCGCGTGCCGTGCCCTCCAGGGCCGGCACCTCCTCCCATTCCACCCGCGCCACCGGCGCGAAGACCGCCTGCGCCACGCGCTCGCCGCGCCTCACCGCGAAGGGCTCCGCGCCCGCGTTGAACAGGATGACGCCGACCTCGCCGCGGTAATCCTCGTCCACCGTGCCGGGCGCGTTCAGCACCGTCACCCCATGGCTGAGCGCCAGGCCGGAGCGCGGGCGCACCTGCATCTCCCAGCCCGGGGGCAGCGCCACGCACAGGCCGGTGGGCACCAGGGCGCGGCCGCCCGGCGGGATCACCAGCGCGGCGGCTGCCAGCAGGTCCATCCCCGCCGCGCCCGCCGTCGCATAGGCGGGCAGGGGCAGCCCCTCGGCATGGGGCAGGCGCATCACCTTCACGATCATGCGAGCGCCGCCGCGATGCGCGCCGCCAGCCGCCGCGCCACCTCCCCCTTCGGCATCCGCGGCCAATCCTCCACGCCCCGGGCGGACACGATGTGCACCGCGTTCTCCGCCCCGCCCATCACGTCGCCCGACACGTCGTTCGCCACCACCCAGTCGCAGCCCTTGCGCGCCAGCTTGGCCTGGGCGTGCTCCACCACGCGCTCGGTTTCCGCGGCGAAGCCCACCACCAGGCGGGGGCGGCTGGCATGGGCGGCGAGGGTGGCCAGGATGTCGGGGTTCAGCGCCATCTCCAGCGTGGGCGCGCCGGCGCCGGGCTGCTTCTTCAGCTTCTGCCCGGCCGCGCGCGCCACGCGCCAATCGGCCACGGCGGCGGCGCAGACCGCGGCATCGGCCGGCAGCGCCGCCTCGCAGGCCGCCAGCATCTCGCGCGCCGTTTCCACCCGCACCACCTGCACCCCCGGCGGGTCGGGCACCACCACCGGGCCGCTCACCAGCGTCACGCGCGCCCCCAGCGCCGCGCAGGCGGCGGCGATGCCATGCCCCTGCCGCCCGCTGCTGCGGTTGGCGATGAAGCGCACGGGGTCAATCGGCTCATGCGTCGGCCCGCTGGTGACGAGGACATGCCGCCCGTCCAGCGGCCCGGCGGCGAAGGCGGCGCGGATGGCGGGCAGCATCGCCTCGGGCTCCATCAGCCGGCCGGGGCCGGATTCGGGTTCCGCCATCGCGCCCTCCACCGGGCCCAGGAACCGCACCCCGCGCGCCCGCAGCGTCGCCACATTGGCCTGCGTCGCCGGGTGCTCCCACATGGCCGGGTTCATCGCGGGTGCCGCCAGCACCGGCGCGCGGGTGGCCAGCAGCACGCAGCCGGGGAGGTCGTCGGCCAGCCCCGCCGCCATGGCCGCCAGCCGGTGCGCGGAGGCCGGGACCACCAGCACCAGCTCCGCCCAGCGCGCCAGGCGGATGTGGCCGATCTCGCTTTCGGCGGCCCAGAGGTCGTCCATCACCGGCTCGCCGGTCAGCGCGGCCAGCGATTCCTTCGTGACGAAGCGCAGCCCGGCGGCGGTGGGCACGGCGCGCACCATGGCCCCCTCCGCGCGCAGCAGCCGGACCAGCGCCAGCGCCTTGAAGGCGGCGACGCTGCCCGAGACGACGAGGAGGATGCGGCGGCCCTGGAGCATGGGCGCAGGCTACCGCGTCACCCCTCCGCGCGGAACTCCGGCAGGAAGAGCCATTGCGTCAGGCGGGGGCGCACCATCGCCTCGGCGGCGGCGTCCAGCGCGGCCACCGCCTCGGCGCGGCCCGGCGGCAGGCGCAGCGGCGGGTGGAAGGTGACGCGGTGCCGCCCGCCCGGCAGGCGCTCGGCATGCACCGGCACCGGGTCCAGCCCGGCGATGCGCGCCAGCCGGGCCGTCGCCTCCAGGTTGCCGCCCTGCCGCGGGGCGCGGCC
>JBEQBS010000346.1:0-3461 GCA_041639675.1 Rubritepida sp.
CTGGGCGCGGCATCGGGCGCGGCCGCCGCGCGGGTTGCGCGGGCGCGCTCGGCCAGGTGCTGGCGGTAGTCGTCCAGGTCGCCCTCGAAGGGCTGCACCGTGCCATCGGCCACCAGCCACAGCCGGTCCGCCACCAGGCCGACCAGATGCGGGTCGTGGCTGATGAGGATCACCGCGCCCTCGTAGTCCGCCAGCGCCTTCACCAGCGCGTCCCGCGCGTCAATGTCCAGGTGGTTGGTCGGCTCGTCGAGGATGAGCATCTGCGGCGCCTCGCGCGTCGTCAGCGCCAGCAGCAGCCGGGCCTTCTCGCCTCCCGAAAGGCCGCGCACGCGCGTCTCGGCGCGGTCGGCATCCAGGCCGAAGCGTGCCAGCTGGCCGCGGCATTGCGTCTCGGTGGCCTTGGGCAGCGCCGCCTGCATGTGGGAGAGCGGCGTTCCGTCGAGGTCCAGGTCGTCCTCCTGGTGCTGCGCGAAGTAGCCGGCGCGCAGCCGGCGGTCGCGGTGCAGCTCGCCCGAGAGCGGGGCCAGGCGCCCGGCCAGCAGCTTGGCCAGGGTGGACTTGCCGTTGCCATTGGCGCCCAGCAGGGCGATGCGGTCCTCCTGGTCAATCCGCAGCTCCACGCCGCGCAGCACCACGCGCTCCCCATAGCCGGCGGTGCCGCGGCGCAGCGTCAGCATCGGCGGCGGCAGCGGTTCGGGCTGGGGGAAGGAGAAGGTGGTGACGTGGTCCTCCACCAGGGATTCCACCGCCGGCAGGCGCTCCAGCGCCTTCAGCCGGGACTGCGCCTGCCGCGCCTTGGTGGCCTGGGCGCGGAAGCGGTCCACGAAGGCCTGCATGTGGGCGCGCTGGGCGGTGATGCGCGCGTTCTGCGCCGCCTGCTGCGCCTGGCGTTCGGCCCGCACCCGCACGAAGGATTCGAAGTTGCCCGGGTAGAGGGTGATGCGGCGCTGGTCGAGGTGGGCGATGGAATCCACGCAGCGGTCCAGCATCCCGCGGTCGTGGCTAACCACCAGGATGGCGCCGGGGAAGCGCTGCATCCAGCCTTCCAGCCACATGGCGGCTTCCAGGTCGAGGTGGTTGGTCGGCTCGTCCAGCAGCAGCAGCTCGGGTTCCAGGAACAGCGCGCGGGCGAGGCTGACGCGCATGCGCCAGCCGCCGGAGAATTCGCGCGAGGGGCGCGCCTGGGCGGCGGCATCGAAGCCCAGACCGGACAGGACGGTGGCGGCGCGCGCGGGCGCGCTGTCGGCGCGGATGTCGCGCAGGCGGTCATGGATGGCGGCGATGCGCGCGGGGTCGGGCGTGGCGTCCAGCTCGCGCAGCAGCGCGGCGCGCTCGGCGTCGGCCTCCAGCACGATGTCGAGCAGGGACAGCTCTCCCGCCGGGGCTTCCTGCGCGACGTGGCCGAGGCGGGCGCGGGCGGCCAGGCGGATCTCGCCGCCGTCAATCGCCTGCTCGCCCAGGATGGCGCGCAGCAGGGTGGACTTGCCGGCGCCGTTGCGGCCGATGAGCCCGATCTTGCGGCCGTCATCCACCTGCAGCGACGCGCCCTCCAGCAGGGGGCGGCCCATCATGCGGAGGGTGACGTCACGGATGGTGAGCACGGTCATGGCCGGGCGCTTCTACAGGCGCGCCGGCGCGGGGTCAGCCCTCCGCGGGCGGCTCGGGCGCCCATTCATCGGTGATGAGGGCCTGCTGCTCGCTCACCTCGCGCAGCTCCTCCGGGGAGGGCGGACGGGAGATGTAGCCGTCCTTGGGCTTGGGGTCGGGGTCCATGGCCGGGAAACGGGCACGCGCCGCACAGGGTTGCGCGAGGCGGCGGGGCGGGGCAGATGGCGGCGCAGCATTCCGACGCAGAGGAGCCCATCATGGCCATCGAACGCACCTTCAGCATCATCAAGCCCGACGCCACCCGCCGCAACCTGACCGGCGCCATCAACGCGGTGTTCGAGAAGAACGGGCTGCGCATCGTCGCGCAGAAGCGCATCCAGATGACGCAGCAGATGGCCGAGACCTTCTACGGCGTGCACAGCGCGCGGCCCTTCTTCAAGGACCTGTGCAGCTTCATGACCAGCGGCCCCGTGGTGGTGCAGGTGCTGGAAGGCGAGGACGCCGTGGCGAAGAACCGCGAGCTGATGGGCGCGACCAACCCGGCCAATGCCGCCGAGGGCACCATCCGCAAGCTCTTCGCCGAAAGCATCGAGGCGAACAGCGTGCACGGCTCCGACAGCCCGGAGAACGCCGCGATCGAGATCGCCTACTTCTTCGCCGGGAGCGAAATCACCGGCTGAAGCTTCGCCTCAGCCGGCGATTTCGCTGGCTTTTCCGCACCCTCACCGCCGCGGCCTGGTGGCCGCGGCTACGCCGGGCGGCGGGCATCCGCCCGCCTTGGCTTCGGCACCCTGAAGCGTGCCGGCGCGCGCCGTGCGCGCGCATTCTCCGTGGGCGGGTCTTGCTTTGGGAGGGGGGGCGCTGGTTGGTCGGCGCTCGCCTGCGGCGTTGCGCCTCTCGCGCTGGGCGGGGTGCGATTGCCTGCTGGTCAGCGCCGTGCGCGCGGAGGCCGCGTTGCGCCTCTCGCGCTGGGCGGGGTGCGCCGGGCCGGCGCGGCCTCAGCCCCAGAACAGGAAGATGCCGACCAGCACCGCGGCGGTCACGCCGACGGACCAGGGAATGCTCGCCACGAAGGCGGAATACATCCCCTTGCGCTCGGCCATCAGGTCCTGCGAGGTGACGGGGATGAACTCGATCTCGGTGTTCTGCTGGGTGGCCATGGCCGGAATCCTCACTCGCTGCCCGCCTGTGTAGGAAGGCCGGGGAGTTCGGGCAAGGGGTTGGCCAGCGCCGCCAGGCGGTCGCCACGCGCCGCCACCACGCAGCGCCCGCCCTCCAGCCAGGCATGGCCCGAGGCCACCCAGGCCAGCGCCGCCGGGTACAGGAGGTGCTCCTGCGCCAGCACGCGGGCGGCCAGCGCGGCCTCGTCGTCGCCCTCCAGCACCGGCACCGCCGCCTGGGCGATGATCGGCCCCTCATCCACCCCGGGGGTCACGAAGTGCACCGTGCAGCCATGCACGCGCACCCCGGCGGCCAGCGCCCGGGCATGGGTGTCCAGCCCCGGGAAGGCCGGCAGCAGCGAGGGATGGATGTTCACCAGCCGCCCCTCCCAGCGCCGGGTGAAGCCCTCCGTCAGCACGCGCATGAACCCGGCCAGGGCGATGAACCGCACCCCGGCCGCCTCCAGCGCCGCCTCCAGCGCAGCCTCGAAATCCTCGCGCGTCCGGCCGCGGCTTTCCACCACCTGCGCCGGCACGCCGGCGGCGCGCGCCAGCTCCAGCCCCGCCGCATCGGCGCGATTGCCGATGACGGCGGCGATCTCCGCCGGGAAGCCGGGCAGGCGGGCGGCGGCCAGCAGCGCCGCCATGTTGGAGCCGCGGCCCGAGATCAGGATGGCGACGCACGGCTTCACC
>JBEQBS010000347.1:0-3405 GCA_041639675.1 Rubritepida sp.
GATCTACCGCGGGGCAGATGAGAATGCCTCGCACCCACAGCCGGTGAGCGCCGCGCTGCTCCCCCTGGCGGCGCCGCGCCGCCCCTGGCTGCCGCTGCTGGCCGCGGCGCTGCTCGCCCTGCCGATCCTGGCGGTGGCGGCGGCCGCCATCACGCCCGCCGGCGCGGTCTGGGGCCACATCGCCCGCACCTTCCTGCCGGAGATGCTGGGCAACACCGCCCTGCTGGGCTTCCTCGTCATCCTGATGGCCGGCAGCGCCGGCGCCATCACCGCCTGGCTGGTGACGGCCTGCCGCTTCCCGGGGCGCGACGGCCTCCAGGTGATGCTGCTGCTGCCGCTGGCCATGCCCGCCTATGTGGCGGGCTATGCCTGGACCTGGCTGCTGGATGTCTCGGGCCCCGTGCAGGTGGCGCTGCGCGGCGCCACCGGCCTGGCCTGGGGCGAATACTGGTTCCCGGAGATGCGCTCGCTGCCCGGTGCCGCCACCGTGCTGGCGATGGTGCTCTACCCTTACGTGTACCTGCTGTGCCGCGCCGCCTTCCTGGCGCAGAGCACCTGCCTGGTCGAGGTCTCGCGGACGCTGGGCCATTCGCTGCCGCGCACCTTCCTCCATGTCGCGCTGCCGCTGGCCCGCCCGGCGCTGGTCGGCGGCGCCGCGCTGGTGCTGATGGAGACGCTGGCGGATTTCGGCACGGTGCAGCATTTCGGCATCCGCACCTTCACCACCGGCATCTACGAGGCCTGGTTCGGCATGGCCGACCGCGGGGCGGCCTCGCAGCTTGCCGCCGCGCTGCTGCTCTGCGTGGCGCTGATGCTGGCCCTCGAACATGTCTCGCGCGGGGGGCGGCGCTTCCACCCGATGACGACGCGCCACCCGCCCTTCCAGCCGGTGCAACTGCGCGGGTTCAAGGCGGCGCTGGCCGGGCTGGCCTGCGTGATGCCGGTGCTGCTGGGCTTCGCCGTGCCGGCCGGCTGCCTGCTGGCGCTGATGGTCGAGGCCGGGGACCCGCTGGCGCCGGAGCGCTTCCTGCCCTTCCTCACCAACTCCCTGACCCTGGCGCTGCTGACGGCGGCGCTGGCGGTGGCCATCGCCGCCTGGCTGGCCTGGACGGCGCGGCTGGCCGGCGGCCGCCCGGCGCGGCTGGCCAAGCGCGTGGCCGGGCTGGGCTACGCCATCCCCGGCTCGGTCATCGCGGTGGGCGTGCTGGTGCCCTTCGGCCTGTTCGACAATGCGCTGGACCGGCTGATGCGCGCGCAGTTCGGCGTCTCCACCGGGCTGCTGCTGTCGGGCACCATCGCGGCGCTGGTCTTCGCCTATCTGGTGCGGTTCCTGGGCGTGGCGCTGTCCTCCGTCGAATCCGGTCTGGCGCGGCTGAAGCCCACGCTGGGCATGGCGGCGCGCAACCTCGGCTCCTCCCCCGGCGAGGCGGTGCGGCGGGTGGAGCTGCCGCTGACCCGCGGCGCGCTGCTGACCGCGGCCATCCTGGTCTTCGTGGACACGATGAAGGAGCTGCCGGCGACGCTGATCGTGCGGCCCTTCGACTTCGACACGCTGGCGGTGCGCGTCCACAACCTCGCCAGCGATGAGCGGTTGGCGGAGGCCAGTACCTCGGCGTTGCTGATCGTGCTGGCCGGGCTGCTGCCGGTGGTGGCGCTGACGCGGGCGATGCAGAAGCGGTAGAGCCTTCCGCGGCCGATCCGCGCGCCGGGCTGCGCCCTGCGCGATCGGATGCAGGTTGCGCGGCCGATTCACGCTCCGGGCTGCGCCCTGCGCGATCGGGCGCGTCAGCTCCCGCGGCTAACGCAGAACTCCACCACCTCCTCCAGCGCATCGCGGAAGGCGTTGCGCTCGAAGCCCGCCAGCGCCGCCAGCGCGGCGGCGCCGTAGCGGCGGGCGCGGCGGATGGTCTCGCCCACGCCGTCATGGCGGGCGATCAGCGCCTGGGCCTGCGCCAGATCCTCGTCGGATTGCTCGCGCGCCTCCAGCGTGCGGCGCCAGAATTCCTGCTCCGCCGCGTCGCCGGCATGGAAGGCGACCAGCACGGGCAGGGTGATCTTGCCCTCGCGGAAGTCGTCGCCCACCGTCTTGCCCAGCGCCGCCTGCTCGGCCGCGTAGTCCAGGGCGTCATCCACCAGCTGGAAGGCGATGCCCAGGTTGCGGCCATAGGCGTCCAGCGCCTCGGCCTCCTGCGGCGGGCGGCCGGCCACCACGGCGCCGATGCGCGTGGCGGCGGCAAACAGCGCGGCGGTCTTGCCCTCGATCACCTCCAGGTACTGCGCCTCGGTCGTCGAAAGGTCGTTCTGGGTGACGAGCTGGAGGACCTCCCCTTCCGAGATGGTGGCGGAGGCGGCGGACAGGATGCGCAGCACCTCCAGCGAACCATCCTCCGTCATCAGCTGGAAGGCGCGGGCGAACAGGAAGTCGCCCACCAGCACCGAGGGCTTGTTGCCCCACAGCGCGTTGGCGGATGCCTGGCCGCGGCGCAGGGCGCTTTCGTCCACCACGTCGTCGTGCAGCAGCGTGGCGGTGTGGATGAACTCCACGCAGGCGGCGAGCGCGACGTGGCGCGTGCCGCGATAGCCGCAGAGGCGGGCGGCGGCCAGCGTCAGCAGCGGGCGGATGCGCTTGCCCCCGGCGGCGACGATATGCGCGGCGAGCTGCGGAATCAGCGCGACGGGCGAGTGCATGCGCTCGACGATTGCGCGGTTGGTCAGCGCCAGGTCCTCGCCGAGCAGCCCCTGCAGGCGCGTCAGCGCGTCCTGGCCCTTCACCACGGTGTCCGTCACGTCCCAGCCTTGCTTGCCGCTCATTCGCGCCGCAATCTAGGCGCGGGGCCGGTTTGCGGCAAGGCAAGCCGGATCAAGGGGTTTCGCGCGATGCAGGTGGTGGCGGAGGGCATGGACGGCATCCGCCTGGGCTTCCTGCGCGCCGTGCTGGCCGATGCGGGGATCGAGGCGGTGATCCTGGATGCCGGCATGGCGTCGCTGGGCCTGGGCGTGGTGCCGGCGCGGCTGGCGGTGCGCGACGCCGATGCCGACCGCGCCCGCCGCATCCTGGCCGAGGCCGATGGATGACCTGACCGAGGATGCGCTGCTGGGCGGCCGGGTGCGGCTGCGCCAGCCGCGCGGGGGCTTCCGCGCGGCGGTGGACCCGGTGCTGCTGGCCGCCTTCGTGCCGGCGCGGCCGGGCGAGGCGGTGCTGGAACTCGGCTGCGGCAGCGGCGCCGCCTTCCTGTGCCTGGCCAGGCGCGTGGCGGGCCTGGGGGTGACGGCCATCGAGCAGGACCCGGCGCTGGCGGCGCTGGCCGAGGGCAATGCCGCGCTGAACGGCGTGGCGGCGGCGGTGCGCGCCGCCGACCTGCGCGCCACCCCCCTGCCCCGCGTGCGCCACGGCCTGGCCAACCC
>JBEQBS010000348.1:0-3421 GCA_041639675.1 Rubritepida sp.
CGCCGGGTACAGACGCGCCGCCAGCCACGCCTTGCCGGCGCAATCCGCCGCGGCGCGCAGCGCCCAGCACAGCGCCGCGCCCTCGATGCCCCAATGGCGCAGCAGCCACCACAGCACCGGCAGGAACACCACCAGCTCCAGCGCGACCAGCCCCGCCACGGCGTCGGGCCGGCCGATGGCGTCCAGCAGCGCGTTGGGCACGAAGGCGAGGCAGGAGAAGAAGATCGCCGCGCCCAGGATGCGCGCCACCGTCCCGCCCTCGGCCGCGAAACCGGCGCCGAGCCACAGCCCCAGCAGCCAGTCCCCCAGCGCTGCCAGCACCAGGCAGGCGGGCAGGGCGAGGGCGGCCACCAGCAGCGCGCCGCGGCGCAGCAGCCCGGCCGTCACCGCCGGCAGGGTGGCGAAGGCGCCGGCCATCGCCGGCAGCAGCGCCTGCGCCACGGCGATGGGCAGGATCCACATGCGCATCACCAGGTCGAGCGGGGTGGCGTAGTGCGCCACCGCGGCCAGCGTCAGCGCCGCGCCGATCACGAAGCGGTCGGCATAGACCAGGGCCTGGTTGAGGATGGAGGAGACGGTCATCCAGCCGCCGATCCGCAGCAGGGGCAGCACCAGCAGCGGCGAGCCGACGCGCAGCCCCGGCAGCACCGGCCGCGCCAGCCAGGCATAGGACAGGGTATTGGCCAGCCGGCAGCCCACCAGCACCAGCATCACCGCCACCAGCGAGGGCCAGGCCATCAGCGCCAGCACCGGGCCAAGGTAGTACATGATGGAAACCGGGATGGTGACGAGGTTCGCCGCGCGGAACCGCTGATGCGCCGCCAGCACGCCCCAGAGCGCCGCGTTCACGACCACCAGCGGAGCGGCGACGGCCAGGATGCGGAAGGCCAGCAGCGCCTCCGCCTCCAGCGCCGGCGGCACGTTCAGCGCCGAATGCACCAGCCAGGGCAGGGCCAGCCACAGGGAGGCGGCGGCCAGCGAGGCGAAGCCGCCCAGCGCCACCATCGCCGTGCCGACCAGGGCAGGGGATTCGGCGTCGCGCCCGGCCGTCATGCGCTCGCTGATGGCGCGCGTCAGCGCCGGGCCGATGCCGAGGTCGAAGATGCCGAAGACCCCGACCATGGCCAGCGCCAGGGTGAAGAGGCCCCAGCGCTCCAGCCCCATCTGCCCGACCAGGATGGGCGTCAGCGCCAGGGCCAGCAGCAGCGGCAGGCCGCGGCCCAGGGCGTTCCAGACCATGCCGGAGACGAGGCGCCCCGCCCCGGCCCTGGCTTCGGCGCTTTCGCCGGCCATCGCGTGCAACCCCAGTGGAGAAGGGGGTTCCCTTAGCCTAGTGCGCGCCCTTGCGCGACAGCACGGCGACGGGGGTGCGCAGCAGGATGCGGATGTCGGCCAGCAGCGAGGGCTGCGAGACATAGGCCACGTCCAGCGCCACGCGCTGCGCGTAGGAGGTGTCGGAGCGGCCGGAAACCTGCCACAGCCCGGTGATGCCCGGCCGCACCGCGATGTAGTGCGCGGCGGCGGCGCCGTAATAGGTGTCCAGCTCGGCCTTCACCACCGGGCGGGGGCCGACCAGGGCCATCTCGCCCCGCAGCACGTTCAGCAGCTGCGGCAGCTCGTCCAGGGAGGTGGCACGCAGGAAGCGGCCGATGCGGGTGATGCGGGGGTCGTGCCGCAGCTTGCGGGTGGCCTCCCACTCGGCGCGGGCATCGGCATCGGCGGCGAGCAGGGCGGCGAGGCGCGCCTGGCTGTCCACCACCATGGAGCGGAACTTCAGGCAGCCGAAGGTGGCGCCGCCGCGGCCCACGCGCGGGTGGGCGTAGAAGGCCGGGCCGCCATCGGCGCGCACCAGCAGCGCCAGCAGCAGGAAGAGGGGCGAGAGCAGCAGGAGCGCGGCGCCGGCGCCCGCCACGTCCAGCGCGCGCTTGGCGCGGGCCTGCCAGGCCGGCAGGCTGGGGGCCATGACCATCTGCGGCGCCGCGCTGGCCCGCAGGGTCATGTCGCGCTGAAGGGACGAGAATGCGTCCAGCCCGGGCATCGAGGGGTTCTTTCCCAGCCGTGCCGCGGGACGGGCCACCCGCCCCGGGACACGGCATGGGTTTAACCTTCCCGGATTGGCGGCTTTCCGACCGGGTTGGGGCAGGAATGTGGCAACGCAACATTCCGCGCCACACTTGCCCGGGGTGCGGCGCCCGGCCATGCAGGGCCGATGCCCGCCTATCTGATCTCAGCCCTGCTGGGAGGACTCCTCGCCAGCACGCTGTTCCCGCTGGATTTCCTGCTGCCGGAAGCCGGGCTGCCCTGGCGCGCGGCGGGGGATGCGGCGCAGCACGCCATCGCCCAGCGGCACTTCCTGGCCGAAGGCTGGGCTTGGCCGCCGCTGGACCTCGCCACATTGGGCGGGGCGAACCTGGCCTTCATGGACGGCATCCCGGCGCTGGCGCTGCCGCTGAAGCTGCTGGCGCCCTGGCTGCCGCCGGGGTTCCATGGAATCGGGATCTTCTACGCCCTGGCCTGGGTGGCGCAGGGGCCGGCCGCGGTCTTCGCGCTGCGCGGCTTCGGCGAAAGGCGGCTGCTGCCGGCGCTGGCGGTGGCGCTGCTGGCGCTGTCCATGCCTGCCTTCATCATGCGCTTCGGCCATGCGGCGCTGTGCGGGCATTTCGTCATCCTGCTGGCGCTGGGGCTGCATGCGCGCACGCTGCGGGACGGGCGGTGGTGGGCGGCGGCGATCCCCTTCCAGGTGCTGGCGCTGCTGGTGCATCCCTACCTGGCGCTGATGGCGCTGGCCCTGCTGGGGGCGGCGCCGCTGACGCTGCTGCTGCGCCGCCGCCCCTGGCTGCGCGCGGCGGCGGGCGTGGCCGGGGCGGCGTTGGCCATGGGCGCGGCGATGGCGCTGCTGGGCTACCTCGGCGCGGCGGGGGAGGGGGGCTTCGGCGACTACGCCATGAACCTGCTTTCGCCGGCCTGGCCGCATCGCTCCTGGTTCCTCGGCGGGCTGGTGGCGGCGGAGGTGGACGCCACCGGCCATGGCGGGTGGGAGGGCTACAACTGGCTCGGGCTGGGGCTGTGGCTGGCGCTGGCGACGGGGATGCTGCTGCGCCGGCCGCGATTCGCCGGGCATGGCGGGCTGGTGCTGGCCTGCCTGGGGCTGCTGGCACTGGCCGTCTCCTTCCGGGTGGGGCTGGGCGGTTCCGTGCTCCTGGAGATCACGCCGGTGCCGGCGGTGCTGGAGCAGTTCCGCGCCTCCGGCCGCTTCTTCTGGCCGGTGGCCTATGTGCTGATGGTGGCCGCGGCGCTGCTGCTGCTGCGGGCGGGGCGGCGCGGCGCCCTGATCCTGGCCGCCTGCGCCGTGCTGCAATTCCTGGACGCCATCCCCGCCCGCGCCGCGCTGCGCGCCTGGGCGCATGAGCGCCAGCCCTGG
>JBEQBS010000349.1:0-3407 GCA_041639675.1 Rubritepida sp.
CGGCGGGCGGCCTGGCCCCGCCGCCGGCGGGCGGCCTGGCCTTGCCGCGCGCGGGCGGCGGCGATACCTCCACGGGCAAGGAACACCGGAGGAACCGCCCATGACACTCGCCCGCCGCGCCATGCTGGCCCTGCCGCTGGCCGGCCTCGCCGCCCCGGCCTTCGCGCAGTCCTTTCCGTCGCGGCCCATCCGCATGCTGGTGCCCTGGGCGCCCGGCGGCACGACCGACGTGCAGATGCGCGCCCTGTGCGAGCAGGCCTCGCGCCGCCTGGGCCAGCCGGTGGTGGTGGAGAACCGCTCGGGCGCCGGCGGCGTGCTGGGCGCCCAGGCGCTGCTGACGGCGGCGCCCGACGGCCTCACCCTGGCGCAGATCCCCATCAGCGTGTTCCGCCAGCCGCTGATGAACTCCCGCCCCCTCTTCGACCCGCTGGCGGACTTCACCTATGTCGTCCACGTCTCCGGCTACCTCTTCGGCACGGTGGTGCGCGCCGATGCGCCGTGGCGCGACATGCCCGCGCTGGTCGAGCACGCCCGCCGCAACCCGGGCGCCGTGACCTACGGCACGCCCGGCGTCGGCACCTCCCTGCACCTGACGATGGAGCAGATCGCGCAGGGGCAGCGCATCGAGTGGACGCACGTGCCCTTCCGCGGCTTCGCCGAGAACGCGCAGAGCCTGCTGGGCGGCCAGACCAGCGTGCTGGCCGATTCCTCGGGCTGGAGCCCGATGGCCGAGGATGGCCGCGTGCGCGTGCTGGCCACCTGGGGCAACACGCGCGCCAAGCGCTTCCCGAACGTGCCCACGCTGAAGGAGCAGGGCATCCCCATCGCCTCCATCAGCCCCTATGGCCTGGCCGGGCCGCGCGGCATGGACCCCGCCGTGGTGCGCGTGCTGCACGACGCCTTCCGCGAGGCGCTGTTCGACCCCGCGCATGTGGCGGTGCTGGACCGCTTCGACATGGTGCCCGACCACATGGACCCCGCCGCCTATGCGGCCTTCGTGCGCCAGACCATGGAGGAGGAGCGGCGCCTCATCCAGTCGCTGGGCATCCGCCTCTCGTGACGGCGCGTTGGAAGGGGGCCATGCGTGCCCTTCCGCTCCTGCTCGCCCTCGCCGCCTGCGCCCCGCCGCCCACGCTGGGCGAGCGCCTGTCGGGCTTCGTCGGCATGCCGGAAGCCGAGCTGGTGGCGCGCCTCGGCGTGCCGGACCGCCAGGCGGAGGTGCAGGGCCGGCGCTTCGTCACCTACGCCACCCAGCGCGACGACCTGGTGCCGGCGGGCTTCGGCCCCGGCTGGGGCGGCGGCTTCCGCCGCTGGCCGGTGGAGAACGTGGTGCGCACCCGCTGCGACGTCACCTTCGAGGTGACGGGCGGCACGGTGCGCGGCGCCAGCCACCGCGGCGATGGCTGCTGGGGCGGGGCGCTGGGGCCGGGGGCGCGGCTGGCTACAGCTCCGTGAAGCGCAGCGCGCGGCCGGCATCGCCGCGCCAGGGGCCATGGAACAGGGCCAGCATCCGCTCGGCCTGGGTCAGCCCGCTCGCAACGATCTCATGCAGCGGGGCGAGGTAGGTCTCCTCGCCCAAGGCACGCGCCTTCAGGCCGGATTCGCTGATCGCCAGCGCGTCGCGCGCCACGTCCCGCAAGGCGCGCCCGGCGATGGAGGCGCCCAGCGCCACGCGCGGCACCTCGGCGCGCAGGGCGCGGATCTGCTCCACCCCCCAGCCGCGCACCAGGGCCAGCGCCGCCTTCTGCGCCGCGTCGTCATACAGCAGCCCGGCCCAGAAGGCGGGCTGGGCCAGGATCATCGCCGCGGAGCCGGAATCGCTGCCGCGCATCTCCAGGAACTTCTTGAGGCGCACATCGGTGAAGACAGTGGTGACGTGGTCCGTCACGTCGCCCATGGTGGCGCGCAGGCCGGGGATGGCGCCGCGCATCAGGTCGCGGAAGCTCGCGCCCGCCAGGTCCAGCAGGCGGCCCTCGCGCGCGGCGAAGTACATCGGCACGTCCAGCACGTATTCGGCGAAGCGCTCGAAGCCGAAGCCCTCCTCGAAGACGCAGGCGGGGATGCCGGCGCGGGCATTGTCCGTGTCCAGCCAGGCGCGGCCGCGGCCCGACAGGAAGCCCGAGGGCGCGCCATCCTCGAAGGGGGAGGAGGCCCAGAGCGCGGTGGCCAGCGGCTGGAGGGCGAGGCCGATGCGCAGCTTCTCGCGCATGTCCCGCTCATCCGCGAAGTCCAGGTTCACCTGCACCGTCGCCGTGCGCAGCATCATGTCCAGGCCCCGCGTGCCCACGCGCGGCATGTGGCGGCGCATGATGGCGTAGCGGCTCTTGGGCATCCAGGGCATGGAGTCGCGCGTGGCGGTGGGGTGGAAGCCCATGCCGGCGAAGCCCAGGCCGAGGGGCTGCGCCACCGCGTGCACGTCGCGCAGGTGGGCGGCCAGCTCCTCCTTCGCCGCGTGGATGTCGGCCACCGGCGCGCCCGAGAGCTCGAACTGGCCGCCCGGTTCCAGCGAGACGGATTCCAGGCCGCGCGACAGGCCGATGGTGTTCCCGCCGTCGCGGATCGGCGCCCAGCCCATCCGCCCGATCCCCTCCAGCATCGGACCGATGCCGGTGGCGTAGTCGGGCGGCGAAAGATCGGCGCGGCGGAAGGCGATCTTCTCGTGCTCGGTGCCGATGCGCCATTCCGCGCGCGGCTTGGCGCCCGAGGCGAACCATTCGGCGAGCTGGCGCGCCCCGGTGAAGGGCGTGGGGTCCGCCTGGCCGGGGTTGCTCATGCGGTCAGCCCCGCGCCGGCGAAGCCGCCATCCACCGCCAGGGCGTGGCCGTTGACGTAGCCGCTGCGGGCGCCGTCCAGCAGGAACAGCGCGGCCTCGGCGATCTCCTCCGGCGTGCCGTAGCGCCGCATGGGGATGCGCGCCGTCCAGCCCGCGCGGGTGGCGGCGTCGTGCAGCGTCGCCACCATCGGCGTCTCCACGGGGCCGGGGCAGATGGCGTTCACCCGGATGCCACGGGGCGCCAGGTCAATCGCCATCACCTGCGCCATGTTCACCACCGCCGCCTTCGACGCCCCATAGGCCACCCGCCCCTTCGAGCCCCGCAGACCGGAAACGGAGGAGATCAGCACGATGGAGCCGCCCGGCGCCATCCGCCGCGCCGCCGCCTGGGCGCAGAGGAAGGCGCCGACCACGTTCACCTCCAGGATGCGGCGGAAGGCGTCGGCGGTGGTCTCCAGCACCGGCGTGTCGGCGGAGATGCCGGCGCAGGCCACCAGGCCCGTCACGGCCGGCAGCGATTCCATCCAGGCCGTCACCGCGCCCTCATCCGTCACGTCCAGCGCCGCCAGGCCGGGCGCGGCGGTGCGGTCGGCGCCGGCCACCGCCAACCCCTGCGCCGCCGCCCGCGCCAGCA
>JBEQBS010000350.1:0-3348 GCA_041639675.1 Rubritepida sp.
GCTGCGCGGGCCGGGACGGCGCACCACCGCCAAGCTGCGCGTCATCGCCGCCCGCCAGCAGGTGGTGCGGGTGGATGACGAGGACCCGGCGCCGGCCACCCCGGCCGAGCAGGCGGCGCTGCTGGCCGCGCTGGCGGGCGCGCTGGACGGCGCCGGCGCCCTGGTGCTGAGCGACTACGGCAAGGGCGTGCTGACCGAAGGCGTCTGCCGCGCCGCCATCGCCGCCGCCCATGCCCGCGGCCTGCCCTGCCTGGTGGACCCCAAGGGCAGCGACTATGCCCGCTATGCCGGGGCCGATGCCCTGACCCCCAACGCCAAGGAGCTGAGGGAGGCGACCGGCATGCCCGTCGCCACGGATGCCGAGGCCGAGGCCGCCTGCCGCGCCCTGCTGGCGCGCGTGGCGGTGGGCGCCGTGCTGGCCACCCGCAGCGAGAAGGGCATGCTGCTGGTCCCGCGCGACGGCCCCGCCACCGCCGTGCCCGCCCTGGCGCGGGAGGTCTTCGACGTTTCCGGCGCCGGGGACACCGCCATCGCCACCCTGGCCCTGGCCGTGGCCGGCGGGCGCGGGCTGGAGGAGGCGATGCGCCTGGCCAATGCCGCCGCCGGGGTGGTGGTGGGCAAGCTGGGCACCGCCACCTGCTCCGCCGCCGAGCTGGACCACGCCCTGCGCGGCGCGGGGGGCGAGGAGGGCGCCGTGCTGCCCTGGGCCGACGCCGCGCGGCTGGTGCGCGAATGGCAGGGGCAGGGTCTGCGGGTGGGCTTCGCCAATGGCTGCTTCGACGTGTTGCATGCCGGCCATGTGCGGCTGCTGCGCGACGCCAGGCGCCATTGCGACCGCCTGGTGGTGGCGCTGAACGACGATGCCTCGGTGACGCGGCTGAAGGGCCCCGCCCGCCCGCTGAACCCGCTGGGCGACCGCGCGGCGGTGATCGGCGCCCTGGCGGCGGTGGACGCCGTGGTGGCCTTCGCGGAGGACACGCCGCTGGAGGCCATCCTGGCCCTGCGGCCCGACCGGCTGTTCAAGGGCAGCGACTACAGGCTGGACCAGGTGGTGGGCGCGCCCGAGGTCGCGTCCTGGGGCGGGGAAACGGTGCTGCTGGCGCTGCTGCCCGGCCGCTCCACCACCGCCCTGGTGGCGCGCGCCGCCACGCCGCCTTGATCTTGCCAGGAGGCTGGCTTAGCGCTCAGCCACCCTGTTGGAAGGTCCGGTGAGGCGCATGGCGGCTGACGCAATCATTCCCGTGGTGCTGTGCGGCGGCACCGGCTCGCGCCTGTGGCCGCTGTCGCGCGAATCCCTGCCCAAGCAGTTCTGGCCGCTGGGCGGCGCGCGGCCGATGCTGGAGGAGACGGCGCTGCGCGCCACCGGCCCCGGCTTCGCCCCGCCCGTGCTGGTCGCCGCCGAGGCGCACCGCTTCCAGGCCGCGGAGGCGATGCAGGCCGCCGGCCTGGCCGGCGCGCGGATCCTGCTGGAGCCCGAGGGGCGCAACAGCGCGCCCGCCATCGCCGCCGCCGCGCTGCTGGCCGCCGAGAGCCAGCCCGAGGCGGTTCTGTGGATCCTCGCCGCCGACCACGCCATCGCCGACCTGCCGGCGCTGCATGCCGCGCTGGGCGCGGCGGTGGCGGCGGCGCGGGCCGGGCGCATCGTCACCTTCGGCATGCGCCCCACCGCGCCCGAGACCGGCTACGGCTATGTCGAGCACGGCGCGCCGCTGGAAGGCGCACCGGGCGTGCTGGCGGTGGCCCGCTTCGTCGAGAAGCCGGACGCCGCCACCGCCGCGCGCCTGGCCGCCGACGGCCGGCATTCCTGGAACAGCGGCATGTTCGTCGCCACCGCCGCGACGCTGCTGCGGGAGCTGGAGGCGCATGAGCCCGCCGTGCTGTCCGCCGCCCGCGCCGCCCTGGCCGCCGCCACGCGCGACCTGGGCTTCATCCGCCTCGGCGCCGCCGAGTTCCGCGCCGCGCCCTCCATCTCCATTGACTACGCGGTGATGGAGCGCACGGACCGCGCGGCGGTGGTGCCGGCGGAGATCGGCTGGTCCGATGTCGGCTCCTGGGACGCGCTGTGGCAGGTTTCGCCGAAGGATGGCGCGGGCAACGCGCTGTCCGGCCCCGTCGAGGCGCTGGATTGCGAGGGCTGCCTGGTGCGCAGCGACGGCACGCTGGTGGCCGCCATCGGCCTGCGCGACATGGCGCTGGTGGTGATGCCCGACGCCGTGCTGGCCCTGCCCCGCGCCCGCGCGCAGGAGGTGAAGCGCATCGTCGAGCGCCTGAAGGCGAAGGGCGTGCCCCAGGCCACCGAGCACCGGCGCATGTACCGCCCCTGGGGCCACTACGAGGGGATGATCCGCGGCGACCGCTTCCAGGTGAAGCAGATCACCGTGAAGCCCGGCGGGCGGCTGTCCCTGCAGACGCATTTCCACCGCGCCGAGCACTGGGTGGTGGTGCACGGCACCGCGCGGGTGACGCGCGACGCCGAGACGCTGCTGGTGGGCGAGAACCAGAGCGTCTACCTGCCGCTGGGCTGCGTCCACCGCATGGAGAACCCGGGCAAGATCCCCCTGGTGCTGATCGAGGTGCAGGTGGGCTCCTACCTCGGCGAGGACGACATCGTGCGCATCGAGGACACCTACGGCCGGCAGTGAGGCGGGGCGCGCCCGGCCCGCGGCGGGCGGGCGCCACCGGCCATGCCATGACGCGGCGCGTGTCAGGGCGCGCGGCGGCGGGCGCGCCTGGCCGGGGATGGGGCCGGCTCCGGCATCCGGGGCGGCAGGGCGGCATAGAGCTCCAGCAGCGCCTCCAGCGGGGCGCCGGCCGGCCGGGGCGCGGGGCTGCGCGCCTCCGGCGGCAGCGCCGCCATCGCCTCGATGCGCGCCACCAGGTCCATCGGGTCGCCCACGCGGAAGGTGACGCTGCCCGGCAGGCCGGCCAGCTTCTCGCGGATGCCGCCGAGGTCGGAACCGATCACCGGCCGCCCCGCCGCCGCCGCCTCCTGGATGATGAGCGGCGAGTTCTCCCACCAGATGGAGGGCACCAGCACGGCGTCCACCCCGCGCATCAGCGCCGTCACCTCGTCGTTGCGGTAGGGTCCCCGCGCCACCAGCCGGCGCGGCGGCGCGGCCAGCACCTTGCGGACGTGCTCGCGGAAGCTGTCGGGCTGGTGCTCGGCGGTGCCGTAGAGCTCGATCACCGCATCCGCCCCGCGCTCCTCCAGCAGCTCCGCGGCGCGCACCAGCACGTCCACGCCCTTGAGGCGCGAGAGCTGGCCGAAGAAGCCGGCGCGGAACGGCCCGCCGCCCCCGCGCGGGCCGGGCGGCACGGCGGCGGAGGGCGCGGCGGGCAGCAGGTTCT
>JBEQBS010000351.1:0-3390 GCA_041639675.1 Rubritepida sp.
AACCTGAAGCGCACGGAAGGCGGCGACCTTCTCCACGATGGGCTCCAGCGCCGACAGCTCGCGCGAGAGCGTGCCGACCTGCGCGCCATCCGCCGTTTCCAGCAGGGCGCGCAGCTCCTCGGCGCGGCGCAGCACGCGGTCCAGGCTGGCGGGCAGGCTCATGCGCGCAGGCGGGCCGGGAGGGCCTCCAGCGCCACCTCCTCCTGCGTGCCGGCGTCCAGGTCGCGCAGCATGGCCACGCCGCGCGCCGCCTCGGCCTCGCCGATGATGACGGCGGCGCGGGCATGCGCCTTGTTGGCGCGCTCCATGCGGCGCTTCAGGTTGCCCTTGTGGCCCATTTCCGTCGCCACCCCGGCCTCGCGCAGCGCGCCGGCCAGGCGCAGCGCCGCCGCCTCCTCGGCCGGCGAGACGGGGATGACGTGGACCAGCCGCGGCGCCGGCGGCGTCAGCCCGGCGCCGTCCAGCAGCATCGCCAGGCGCTCGATGCCGGCGCCCCAGCCGACCGAGGGGGTAGGCGGGCCGCCCATCTCCTCCACCAGCCCGTTGTAGCGGCCGCCGCCCATGACGGTGCCCTGGGCGCCCAGCCGGTCGGTCACGAATTCGAAGGCGGTGTGGCTGTAGTAGTCCAGGCCGCGGACGATGCGCGGGTTCTCGCGGAAGGGCACGCCGAAGGCGTCCAGGTGGCGGCGCAGCGCGTCCCAATGGGCGCGGGCCTCATCCGTCAGGAAGGGCGCGATGGTCGGCGCATCGGCCACCAGGGCGCGGTCCCTGGCATCCTTGCTGTCAATGATGCGCAGCGGGTTCTTGTCCAGCCGGCGTTGGCTGTCCTCGCTCAGCGCCTCGCGGTGCGCGGTGAAATGGGCGATCAGGGCGGCGCGGTAGGCGTCGCGGCTCGGCGCGTCGCCCAGGGTGTTCACCTCCAGCGTCACGCCCTCGCTGATCCCAAGCTCGCGCTGGATGTGCCAGCCGCAGGCGATCACTTCGGCATCCGCCAGCGGCTCGGCCGAGCCCAGGATTTCCAGGTCAATCTGGTGGAATTGCCGCTGCCGCCCGGCCTGCGGGCGCTCGTAGCGGAAGACCGGCCCGGCGGCGAAGACCTTGAGCGGCACGGATTGCGCCAGCCCGTTGGACACCAGGGCACGGCAGATGCCCGCCGTCATCTCCGGCCGCAGGGTGATGTTCTCGCCGCCGCGGTCGTCGAAGGAATACATCTCCTTGGAAACGACGTCGGAGGTCTCGCCCAGGCCGCGGTTGAAGACGCGCGTATCCTCGAAGACCGGCGTCGCCCATTCCTCGAAGCCCCAGAGCGCGCTGATGCGCCGCGCCGTCTTCACCACGCGGTGATGCCGGCGGAAGCCGTCGCCGATGAGGTCATGCGTGCCGCGGACGGGCTGGAGCTTGCTGGCCATGATGAGGGCGGCGGTAGCCCCGTGAGGGCGCGGCGGCAAGGGTCAGGGCGTGAGGAGGCGCAGGGCGGGGAAGGCCTCACGGCAGCGGCGCGGGTCTCTGGTCAGCAGCGGTATGCCCTGCACCAGGGCATGGGCACCGATGAAGAAATCCGACAGGACGCCCGTACGCGTCCCTCCGCGACGACGATAGGAGACGTGTGCACGAGCGGCCAGAAACAACGCATCTTGCGGAATGAGCCTCACTTCTGCTTCCAGGGCAGTAATTGCTTGGTTGAGACCTGCCGGCGCATCGAAGCTGACAGACAACTCAGCCCAGATGACGTCATTGATGAGCAATGGACCAGCTGCTTTTCGCTCAATCAGTCGCGCGGTGGACCAAGCACCCCATTCTGGATGGTCATGCACGATGTCGAGCAGAACGCTGGTATCAATGAGCGTCATGACTCATCGCTGCGCAGAAGGTGCAGGATTTCCTCCGTCCGCAGGTTGCGGGTTTCCGGGTTGGATGCGGAGCCACGGATAGAGGCTATGCGTCGGGCAAAATCTTTTTCCTGCGCAGCGGCTCGCCGCAGCACCACCCGTCCGTCCTGCTCCACCGCGAACTCCACCTCATCCCCAGGCCGCAGTCCTAGATGGTCGCGAAGCCGCTTGGGGATCGTCACCTGCCCCTTGACGGTGATGGCGTGGCCCATTGCGGTAAAACCTCCGGCAAAAAAGGTAATACCGCCGACCCGCCGCGGCAAGCTACTCCGCCGCCAGCGCCGCCGCCTCGGCCGCCTTCCTGGCGTCGGCCTCGGCCTTCAGCAGCGCGGCCCGTTGCTCCACCAGCCCCACCAGGTGGTCCACCATCTCCTCCGTGCTGGTCTGGTGGCTGGTCTTGCCGCTGGCATAGACCATGTGCCTGTCCGCCCCGCCGCCGGTCAGGCCGATATCGGTCATCAGCGCCTCGCCCGGGCCGTTCACCACGCAGCCGATGATGGAGAGCGTCACCGGCTGCTCGATGTGGGCCAGCCGTTCCTCCAGCAGCGCCACGGTCTTCACCACGTCGAAGCCCTGGCGCGCACAGGAGGGGCAGGACACGATCTTCACCCCGCGGTGGCGGATGTGCAGGGATTTCAGGATCTCCCACCCCACATGCACCTCCTCCTCGGGCTCCGTGCTCAACGACACGCGGATGGTGTCGCCGATGCCGGCCCACAGAAGGTTGCCCAGGCCGATGGCGGATTTCACCGTGCCGGTGCGCCGCCCGCCGGCCTCGGTGACGCCGATGTGCAGCGGGTGGTCGCAGGCCTCCGCCAGCTGCTGGTAGGCGGCGACGGCCAGGAACACGTCGCTGGCCTTCACGCTGATCTTGAAGTCGTGGAAATCGTTCTGCAGCAGGTGGTCGGCGTGCCACAGGGCGCTTTCCACCAGGGCATCCGGGTTGGGCTCCCCGTACTTCTCCAGCAGGTGCTTCTCCAGGCTGCCGGCATTGACGCCGATGCGGATGGAGCAGCCATGGTCCTTCGCGGCCTTCACCACCTCCTTCACCCGCTCGGCGCTGCCGATGTTGCCGGGGTTGATGCGCAGGCAGGCCGCGCCCGCCTGGGCGGCCTCGATGGCGCGGCGGTAGTGGAAATGGATGTCGGCGACGATCGGCACGTTCACCTCGCGCGCGATCTCGGCGAGCGCCGCGGTGCTTTCCTCGTCGGGGCAGCTCACCCGCACGATGTCCACCCCCGCCAGCTCGCAGCGGCGGATCTGCGCGATGGTCGCGGCGGCGTCGCTGGTCAGGGTGTTGGTCATGGTCTGGATGGAGACCGGCGCATCCCCGCCCACCAGCACCTTGCCGACGCGGATCTGGCGGGACTTGCGGCGCTCGATGTGCTGGTAGGGGCGGTAGCTCATGCGGGGACCCTCGGCGTGCTGGCCCCGCATATAGCGCCGGATGACGCGGAACCGAAGCCCGCGCCCGGTGACGGAACGGTTACTGCCGCGCGGC
>JBEQBS010000352.1:0-3383 GCA_041639675.1 Rubritepida sp.
TCTCCGCCTGGCCGGCCGTCGGCGCGTCGAGCACGGCGAGGCGCGCATCGGCGATGCCCAGCCGCGCCGCCTCCGCCCGCACGAAATCCGCCGTGCCCTGCACGTCGCGCAGGATGAACAGGAAGGGGGTGGAGGCGAAGAAGCGGTGGAAGCCGCCCACGGCATGGCCGAACAGCGTCCGCCCATGCGCCTCCAGCATGTATTTCGGCACGGCGTGGCCGGCCTCGGTGAAGCGGCGGCTCATCCCCGCCATGGGAAAGACGATCACGGTGCATCCTCCAGCCGAAGGAACAGCCGCATGGCATTGGCCAGCAGCCGGTCCTGCCGGGCCGGGTCGTCGGCGTGCAGCGGCAGCATGGACAGGAAGAGCAGCACGGCGATCGCGCCGGCCGTGCCGTCCGCGACCGGAAGGCCGGCGAAGCGCCGGGCCAGGAAGGCGCGCTCCACCGCATGCAGCGCCGGGCTGTCCGGCAGGGCCAGGTGCAGGTCCAGCGGGCCGTCGCGCCGCAGCGCCCCCGCGCCGGCGATGATGTGGTCGTAGCGGCCCACCACGGAGTGGAACAGCTTGGCGAGGTCGTAGCGACGGTCGCCGAAGGGGGTCGGGCGGCCGGCGGAATCCATCCCGCGCGGGTCAATCACCCGCACCAGCTCGGCCCGCGTGTCGTAGAGGATGTTGCTGAAGCAGAAATCGCCATGCACCAGCGTCAGGTGCCCCGGCGCGGCGGGGGGGATGGCCGCCGCCGCCGCCCGCGCCATGCCCGCGAGCGAGGGCAGCGCCGCCCCGCCCAGCCGGCACGGCGCGCCGAGGTCCAGGCCGCGGGCGCGGGCGAAGGCCTCCAGCCGGGCCATGGTCTTGTCCAGGTAGAGCGCGGCGGCCTCCCCCGCCTCGCCCGGCGGCGCGGGGTGGGCGGCGCAGGCGGACAGGAACTCGTCGCAGGCGTCGAAGATGCGCTCCCAGGCTGGCACCGGCAGGCGCCCGAAGACGAAGAGGTCCGACAGGGTGGGCAGGTGCAGGTACTCGATGGCGTAGGCCGGCGCCCCCGCCTGCTCGCGTTCGCCCAGGAAGGCGGGGGCGTGGAGGCGCAGGGCGGGGGGCAGCCCCGCGAACCACCGCGCCTCGGCGCGGATCTTGGCGTGCGGCGTGCCGGTCTTCTCCACCTCGCGGCGCGTGGCGCTGAGGCGGTTGAAGCCGCGCTCGGTCGTCATGCGCCGGCGCGAGCGGTGGAAGGTGTTGAGGTGGCCGAAATCCAGCCACCGCGCCGCCGGCAGCGCGCGCAACGGCCGCTCCCGCGCATAGGCGGCCAGGCCGGCCAGGAAGTCGCCGCCCTGGCGGGTGATGTGCTGCACCAGCAGCGCGCCCGAGGACAGGCGGAACCAGCCGCTCAGCACCTCCGGCCGCGCGGCCCCCTCCGGCGGGCTGGGCAGGATGCCCGTCACCGCCCCGCCCGAGCGCGCGACATGGCCCCAGGGATAGCCATCCGCCGCCTCGCCCACCGAGACGGCGTCCTGGGCCCCGGCGTCCAGCCCGTCCAGCAGCGTGTCCCCGTGCAGGATGGCGACGGGGCCCGCGGCCATGGCGGTGACGTTGAGCACGTAGACCACCGACTGCCCGAGCGAGAGCGCCGCCGGCACCGGCACCACCTCGATCCCGCGCGCGGCCAGCGCCTCCGCGTCCGCGGGGTCGGGCGTGAAGTCCTCCGGCAGGGACAGCACCACGCGGTCGAAGCCGGCGGCCAGGGCGGCGTGCTGGTGCACGAAGAGGCGCCGGTTGCCGATGGGCAGGAAGGCGGGCGGCAGCCGGCCGAACTCCGCCTCCAGCTCGCTGCCGCTGTAGGCGGCGGAGGCGATCAGCAGCGCGCCGCTCATCCCGCGCCCCCCTCGCGCGCCAGCAGCGCGCGGATGCCGGCGAGGTCCAGCGTGGTGAATTCGGAGGGGCGGATGGCCTTGTCGTCCACGTGGAAGCCCTCCGTGCCGCACCAGGGCTTGCCCATCACCACCTCGTCATGCGGCACGCCGTGGCGGCGCAGCCAGTCCAGCACCACCGGCAGGGTGTGCAGGTTGATGAGGCCGATGTTGCCGCCATGGGTGCGCATGTTGCGGGCGGTGTGGATGACGATCTCGAACCCCTCGGCCTTGCAGGCGCGCAGGCGCGCGATGACCGCGAGGTTGGGCCGCTTGTCGGGATAGGGGATGCCGGGCTCGTCCAGGGTCAGCGTGCCGTCCAGGTCCATCACCAGGCGTCGCGGCATCAGCGGGCCCCCGGCTGCGTCCCCATGCCGGGAAGCTATGCGGCGGTGCAGCAGCCGTCAATTCGGGTCACGGCGCGGGGGGCTTGATCGCCTTGTGCTCATCCGCCGCGCGCCACAGGTACCAGGCGGCGACCGAGCGCCAGGGCGCCCAGGCGGCGCCGATGGCCGCCAGTTCCCTCGGCCTGGGCTGCGCCTCGGCCTTCGTCAGCAGGCGATACCCCTCGCGCACGCCGAAATCATCCACCGGCAGCACGTCCGGCCGGCCCAGGGTGAAGATCAGCAGCATCTCCACCGTCCAGCGGCCCACGCCGCGGATGGCGACGAGGCGCTGCACCAGCGCCTCGTCCTCCAACGTCGCCGCCTCCTCCAGCGTCGGCACCAGCCCGCCTTCCGCCTTCCCGGCGATGTCGCGGATGGCGGCCACCTTGGACATGCTGAAGCCGCAGCCGCGCAGGGCCTCCGGCGGCAGGTCCAGCAGGAAGCGCGGCGGCGGGAAGCCGCCCGGGTGCAGCGCCGCCAGCCGGCCCAGCACGGCGCGCGCCGCGTTGCCGTGCACCTGCTGGTGCGCGATGGCGGAGACCAGCGCCTCGTAGGGTTCGCGCGGCGCCGGCAGCAGGGCGCAGGGGCCGATGCGCCGCATCAGCGGGCGGAACAGCGGGTCGCGCCGCAGCGCCGTCTCGGCCTCCTTCCACATCAGCGCCACGCCAGCATGAAGACGGTTCCCCACAGCAGGGCCAGCGCCATCGCCGGCCAGGCCCGCGCCCACACCTGCCCCGGCCGCGCCCCGCCGTCCAGCGCGCAGAGCATGGAGGTGCCGGCGATGGCCATGCCCGCCCCGGCGGCGCCGGCGAAGTTGTGCAGCGCCGGCGCCACCAGGGGCCCCCAGCCCAGCGCCTGCCCCAGCGCCGCCTGCACCGGCATCAGGCTGGCATTGGCGCCGACATTGGAGCCGGTGACGAAGCCGGCCAGGAAGCCCATCGGCACGGGGGCGAAGGGTGCGGCCGCCCCCTTGCCGGCCACCAGCGCCGCCGCCAGCGCCCCCGCCACGCCCGAGCCCGCCAGCCAGCGCCCCAGCACCACGTAGAGCAGCATGGTCAGCGCCGGCCGCCGCGCCCGGCCCAGCGCCCCCAGCGC
>JBEQBS010000353.1:0-3377 GCA_041639675.1 Rubritepida sp.
CAGCAGGCGGCCATCCATCGGCTCGCCGATGCCGCAGAGGAGCTTCAGCACCTCCGTGGCCTGGAGCGTGCCCATGACGCCCACCACCGCGCCCAGCACGCCCGCCTCCGAGCAGGAGGGCACCAGCCCCTCGGGCGGCATCTCCGGGTGCAGGCAGCGGTGGCAGGGGTGCGGCGCGCCCTGGTGGCCCCGGAACACGGAGAGCTGCCCCTCGAAGCGCAGCACGGCGGCGGTGACGAGGGGCTTGCCCAGCAGGTGGCAGGCATCGCCCAGCAGGAAGCGGGTGGGGAAGTTGTCCGTGCCGTCGCAGACCAGGTCGTAGCGGGGGATGAGGTCCTGCGCGGCCTCGGCGTCCAGCCGGCGGTGGTGGAGTTCCAGCCGCACCTCCGGGTTCAGGGCGCGCAGCGTCTCGGCCGCGCTCTCCACCTTCGGCCGGCCGATGCGGGCGGTCGCGTGCGCCACCTGGCGCTGGAGGTTGGAGAGCTCCAGCGCGTCGTCGTCCACCAGCCCCAGCGTGCCGACGCCCGCGGCGGCGAGGAACAGCGCCAGCGGCGAGCCCAGCCCGCCGGCGCCCACCAGCAGCACGCGGGCGGCGCGCAGCCGGGCCTGGCCGACCGCGCCCACCTCCTTCAGCAGGATGTGGCGGGAATAGCGGTGCAGCTCGGCTTCGGAGAAATCGAGGTCCATGGGCGGGATATGGCGGCGGCGGGGCGGCTTGACCACCGGGGGGTTCCGTGGTGCCCCCGTGCTGCCCTTCCCGCGGAGACAGACCCCGATGCGCGTGCCCACCCAGAACCCGCCGCCCGGCATCATCGGGCAGAACCGCTCCATGCTGACGCCGAACTACTGCGTCTTCCCGCCCGAGGGGATCATGGACAGCCTGCTGCCGGCCTGGCCGGGCTGCATCATCCGCTTCCAGACCACGCCGCAGATGGGCGCGCGCTTCGCCCAGGCGCTGGCGATCATCCCCGCCGGCTGCGGCACCGCCGGCCCGCTGGACACGGGCGTGCAGCATTTTCTCTATGTGCAGCAAGGCGCGCTTGAGGTGACGGTGGGCGGCGCCGTGCATGCGCTGCCCCCCGGCGGCTTCTGCTATGTGCCCGAGGGCGTGGCGCTGTCCGTGCGCAACGCCGGCACGGAGGAGGCGCGCGCGCTGTGGGTGCGCAAGCGCTTCCAGCCCGCGCCCGGCGTGGCGATGCCCGAGCCGATCATCGGCCACCGCGACACGGCGGAGCGCGAGGAGAACGGCCCGCGCTGGCGCGTGCTGCTGCTGGGCACGCGCGACCTGCGGATGGATTTCGAGATGAACATCATGGGCTATGCGCCCGGCGCCCATTTCTGGTGCGTGGAGACGCACATCATGGAGCACGGCATGGTGATGCTGGAAGGCCAGTGCCTCCAGATGCTCGGCCGCGAGTGGCACGAGCTGTGGGAAGGCGACTTCGTGTGGATGGGGCCCTACGTGCCGCAGCAGATCTACGCGACCGGGAACGGGAACTGCGAGTACCTGCTGTACAAGGACGTGAACCGGGATGTGAGCCTCTAAAGGAAGCTGACCGGGTCCACATCCACCTGCACCCGCACATGGCTGGGCACCTCCACCTTCGCCAGCCAGTCGCGCAGGATGGCCTGCACCGGCATCCCGCGCTCCGCCTTCAGCAGCAGGCGGTGGCGGTGCCGGCCGCGCAGCAGCGCCAGCGGTGCGGGCGCCGGCCCCAGCACCTGGATGGCGTCGCCCGCGGGTGCCGCCAGTGACAGGTCGCGCGCCACCCGCTCGGCGGCGCGGGCTTCCTCGCTGCTGACGATCAGCGCCGCCAGCCGGCCGAAGGGCGGCCAGTGGCCGGGGCGGCGCTGCTCGCTTTCGGCGGACAGGAACCCCTCGAAATCGTCGCGCAGCAGGGCGGCCATCACCGGATGCTCCGGCGAGAAGGTCTGGAGCAGCACGGTCCCCGGCGATTCCGCGCGGCCCGCGCGGCCGGCCACCTGGTGCAGCAGCTGCATGGTGCGCTCGCCCGCCCGCAGGTCGCCGCCCGCCAGCCCCAGGTCGGCATCCACCACGCCGACCAGCGTCAGGTGCGGGAAGTGCCAGCCCTTGGCGACGATCTGCGTGCCGATGATGAGGTCCACCTCGCGCTCCTCGATCTGGCGCGCGGCCTCCGCCGCCGCCGCCGGGCCGGGGATGGTGTCGCTGGCCATCACCAGCTTGCGCGCCTCGGGGAAGAGGTCCGCCACCTCCTCCTGGATGCGCTCCACGCCGGGGCCGATCGGCACCAGGGAATGCTCGGCGCCGCATTCGGCGCATTCGGGGCGCACGGGTTCCACATGGCCGCAATGGTGGCAGGTGAGGCGCTTCTGCGCCCGGTGCTCCACCAGCCAGGCGGTGCAGTTGGGGCATTGCATGCGGTGCCCACAGGCGCGACACAGCGTCAGCGGGGCATAGCCGCGGCGGTTGAGGAACAGCATCGCCTGCTCCCCCTTCGCCAGCGTCTCGTGGATGGCCGCGGTCAGCGGGCCGGCCAGGAAGCGGCCCCGTTCGGGGGGCGTCACGCGCAGGTCCACCGCGCGCACGCTGGGCAGGGCGGCGCCGCCGTGCCGGGTGGGCAGCTGCACGCGGGCGTAGCGCCCGGCCTCGGCGTTCGTCACGGATTCCAGGCTGGGCGTGGCGCTGACCAGCACGGCGGCCGCCCCGCTCAGCCGCGCGCGCACCACCGCCATGTCCCGCGCGTGGTAGATCACGCCATCCTCCTGCTTGAAGGCGGTCTCGTGCTCCTCATCCACCACCACCAGGCCGAGGTCGGGGAAGGGCAGGAACAGCGCCGAGCGCGCACCGACCAGCACCGGCGCCTCGCCCTCCGCCACCGCGCGCCAGGTGACGCGGCGGGTGCGGGAGGAGAGCTCGGAATGCCACAGCGCCGGCGGGGTGCCGAAGCGCCGCTCGAAGCGCGACAGCCATTGGGTGGACAGCGCGATCTCCGGCAGCAGCACCAGCGCCTGGCGGCCCTGGCGCAGCGTTTCCGCGATGGCGTCCAGGTACACCTCGGTCTTGCCCGAGCCCGTCACGCCTTGCAGCAGCGTCACCTCGAAGGCGCGCTTCGCCACGGAACCGCGCAGGAAGGCGGCGGCCTGCTCCTGGTCGGGCCCGAAATGCGGGGGCGCGGCCTCGGGGTCCGGCCGCGGGAAGGCGGGGGCGCGGGGCAGCAGGGCCGGGGCCAGCAGCCCGGCATTGGCCATGCCGCGGATCACGCCGGGCAGCACCTCGGCGCGGCGGGCGATCTCGCCGCCCGTCAGCACCGCGTCGCCCAGCGCGGCCAGGGCGCGGCTGCGCTCGGCGGTCAGGCGCACGCCCTCGGGCGGGGGCGCCACGGCGCGCCAGCAGC
>JBEQBS010000354.1:0-3351 GCA_041639675.1 Rubritepida sp.
ATCTACCTTTCGGCGCTGCGCGGCTTCGACGCCGACCTCGCCTTCGCGGTCGGCGAGCTGCGCCTGGGCGGCACGGCCTATCGCCAGGTGCAGGGCCGGCTGGTGAACGAGGCCGGGCGGGCGCGGCTGGACCCCTTCGCCGCCACCCTGCCCGGCGGGCGGGTGGCACTGCGGGTGGCGGCCGATGCCACGGCCTCGCCCCAGGCCGTGCAGCTGGCCGGGGGCGGGCAGGGGCTGGACCTCGCGGCGCTGACGCAGGGCGGCCCGGTGCAGGGCCGCGCCGACCTGGAGATGGACCTGCGCGGCCAGGGCAGAACGACGAGGGAGCTGGCCGCCACCGCCACCGGGCGGATCGGCGTGGCGGTGACGGAAGGCCGGCTGACCGGCGCTTGGGCCGGCGCGGTGGGGCAGCTCGTGCCGGGTTCCGGCGGCGCCGTCCCGCTTTCCTGCGGCGCCTTCCGCTGGGCGCTGGACCGCGGGGTGGCGCGGACGGAAACCTTCTTCCTCGATGGCGCGCCGGGCCGCGCGGCGGGCGAGGGCACGGTGAACCTGCGCGACGAATCGGTGGATGCGCGGCTTTCGGTGGACCTGCGCATCGCCGGGGTGCGGGTGCGCGCGCCGGTGCCGGTGACGGGGACGCTGCTGCAGCCGCGGCTGGAATCGCGCGCCCTGGTCGGCAACGCTATCGGCGGGCAGGTCGGCAACCAGCTGGACCGCTTCCTGCCGCCCGCCGTCTCGGGCCAGCTGGAGCGCGTGCCGGGGCTGAACCGCGCCCTGCCCAACACGGCGGGGCCGGAGCTGACGGATTGCGCCACCGCCCTTCGCGCCGCGCGTTTCGGCAGGGATGGCCCGGTGCCCGCCACGCGCCCGGCCGAGGTGCTGCGCGAGGCGCCGCGCGGCGTGGAGAACTTCCTGCGGGGATTGCTGCGATGAAGCGCTTCTGGGACGAGGCCCGGGTGGAGGCCGAGGGCGATGCCTTCGCCGTGCGGCTCGACGGCCGCCCGGTGCGCCTTCCGGGCGGCGGCGCGCTGGCGGTGCCGCCCCGCGCCCTGGCCGAGGCGCTGGCCGCCGAATGGCAGGCGGCCGGCGGCGCCAAGGGGGGCGAGATGCGCTGGGACGACGTGCCGCTGACCCGCCTGGCCGGCACCGCGCTTGAGCGGATCGCGCCGCACCCGGCGCCCACGGTCGCCGCCATCGCCGCCTATGGCGGGACGGACCTGCTCTGCTACCGCGCCGGGGAGCCGGAGCTGGCCGCAAGGCAGGCCGAAGCCTGGGACCCCTGGCTGGGCTGGGCCGATGCGGCGCTGGGCGCGCGGCTGGGGGTGACAGCGGGCATCATCCATGTCGCGCAGCCCTCCGCCGCGCTGCGGGCGCTGGAGGCGGCCGTGGAGGCGGAGCGGCCGTTGGTGCTGGCGGGTCTGGGGGTGCTGGTGCCCGCGCTGGGCTCGCTGGTGCTGGGGCTGGCGGTGGTGCGGGGCGCGCTGGCGGCGGATGCGGCGCATCGCCTCTCCATCCTGGACGAGCTGCACCAGGAGGAACGCTGGGGCCTGGACTGGGAGGCGGAGGAGCGCCGGGCGCGGGTGGGTGCCGACATCGCCGCTGCGGCCCGGCTGGCGGCGCTGGCGCGCTGATGGCCCGACTGGTCCGCATCGCCGGCCGGGTGCAGGGGGTGGGCTACCGCGACTGGCTGGTGGAGGAGGCGCGGCGCCACGGGCTGGCCGGCTGGGTGCGCAACCGGCGGGATGGCTCGGTGGAGGCGCTGCTGGCCGGCGACCTGCCCGGGGTGCAGGCGGTGCTGCTGGCCTGCCGCCGCGGCCCGGCCCTGGCGCGGGTGGACAGCATCGAGGAAACCCTGGCCGAGGACCCGGACGCGCCGGGCTTCGCGCGGCGGCCGACACTCTGACCTTGCAACCGGCGCTGCGATGCAGCATAGTATGGGCGTCACGCGGGCCGACGGCCCGCCCGGAACCGGGCGCGTGAAGCGGCTTTCCATGGCCGTCTCCCCGGTTCCATGAGGCTTCGAGCCCGGATCGGCCCGCTCACGCGGGGCTTCTCCACCGAACTGACTGCACCGGGCGGCATCGCCGCCCATGAGAGATTCATGACTCAATTCTCCGACCTCGGCCTCGACGCGCTGCTGCTGCAGGCGCTCGCGGAGGCTGGTCACGACACCCCCACCCCCATCCAGGCGCAGGCGATCCCCGCCGCCATGGCGGGGCGCGACGTGCTGGGCATCGCCCAGACCGGCACGGGCAAGACGGCGGCCTTCGCGCTGCCCATCCTGCACCGCCTCAAGCAAGGCGGCGGGCGCCCGCCGCGCGGCGGCTGCCGCGTGCTGGTGCTGAGCCCGACGCGCGAACTCGCCTCCCAGATCGCCGAAAGCTTCCGCAAGTACGGCAGGCACCTGGGCTTCTCCACCGAGGTGATCTTCGGCGGCGTCGGCCACGTGCCGCAGCAGAAGGCGCTGGCCCGCGGCGTGGACGTGCTGGTGGCCACGCCCGGCCGCCTGATTGACCACATGCAGACCCGCCACGCGCGGCTGGACATGGTCGAGGTGCTGGTGCTGGATGAGGCCGACCAGATGCTCGACAAGGGCTTCCTGCCGCCGATCCGCAAGATCGTGGGCGCCGTCCCGAAGCAGCGCCACACCATGTTCTTCAGCGCCACCATGCCCAACGACATCGCCGCGCTCGCGCGCGACATGCTGACCGAGCCGGTGCGGGTGGAGGTGACGCCCGTGGCCACCACCGCCGAGCGCGTGAACCAGCGCGCCATCCTGCTGGAGCAGGGCGGCAAGCGCGCCATGCTGGCGAAGCTGCTGCGCGAGGAGGGCGTGGGCCGCACCCTCATCTTCTCCCGCACCAAGCACGGCGCGGACAAGATCGTGAAGGCGCTGGAGCAGGATGGCCTGTCCGCCAACGCCATCCACGGCAACAAGGGGCAGAGCCAGCGCGAGCGCGCGCTGGCCGAGTTCAAGAACGGCCGCGCCCCCATCCTGGTGGCGACCGACATCGCCGCCCGCGGCATTGACGTGCGCGAGGTGACGCACGTCATCCAGCACGACCTGCCGGAGGTGGCCGAGACCTACGTCCACCGCATCGGCCGCACGGCGCGCGCCGGCGCGGATGGCGAGGCGGTGGCGCTGGTTTCCCCGGATGAGCTGGGGCTGCTGCGCGCGGTGGAGCGGCTGACGCGCCAGCAGGTGCCGATGCAGGACCTGCGCGCCGACAAGACCGGCAAGCTGGATGACCGCGCGACGCCGGTGCGCCCGCAGCGCGGCCAGCGGCCGCCGCAGGAAGGCCGCGGCGGGCGGCAGGAGGGCAGGGGCCGCCAGGAGCAGCCGCGCCAGCC
>JBEQBS010000355.1:0-3330 GCA_041639675.1 Rubritepida sp.
TCGCCGCGCCGGTGCCGGGGCTGACGATCCGCGCGTGGCTGGACCGCCGGGCGGCACCCGGCGGCTGAGCGGCCGGCCTCGTTGCCTGGCCAGCCCATGTGGCCCGCTCCTGCGCGCCGCGGCCCCCTTGGCTTCGCTGGCGCAAGGGCCGGCTGCGCGTGCCGCGGAGCCAGGGCGCGAATGCGGCCGCCCGGCGTTCGGCAGCGCGAAGAAGACCCGTGCGGACGGCCCCGCATCGGGGGCCCTCCGCATGGGCGGCCGGCTGCGTCAGGCCTTCTCGAAGAAGAAGGCGCCGCCGGTGTGGTAGGCGCCCTGCAGCGCGGGGTGCTTCCAGAAGGGGTCCATCACGGCCATCAGCTCCGGCGTCAGCTCGGCATGGTGCACCGGCAGGACCACCTTCAGCGCCTCGCCCGCCAGCAGCCAGCAGGCCAGCAGGTACTGCTCGGAGAAGAACCAGTCGAGCCAGGCGGGCGGGTAGTCGTGCGGCCAGAAGATGTCGTGGATGCCCACCAGCGTGCCGGCGGGGATCTCCGGCAGGATCTCGGTGAAGAAGACCGTGGCGTCGCTGTTCTGGAAGGCGCGGTGGCTGCCGTCGAAGAACACGATGTCCTCCGGCGTCAGGTCCCGGAACACCTGCATCGGCGCCTGCTCGAGCTGGACGCGGATCACCTCGTCGCAGATGGCGTCCACCTCCGCGCGCGGCTCGGGGTCAATGGAGATGATGCGGGTGGACAGGCCGTGGTCGGCGATGGCGCGGCGGGCGAACTTGGTGGAGTAGCCCGAGCCGATCTCCAGCACGCGCCGCGGCCTGCGGGTGGCGATGAGGCCGTAGAGGGCGATGGCGTCGAAGGCGGGGAAGGCGGGGTTGCGCCAATGCGGCTGCGCGGCGTCGGCCACCGGCTCCACCGTGATCTCGGCCAGGCGCGGCAGCAGCGGCAGGAAGGATTCCAGCGTGGCGCGGGTGGTGGCGTCGCTGCGCGACAGGCGCTGCTTCAGCAGCTGGTGCGGCGGCTTGCCGTGGCCGAAGCGCACCTGCGGGCGCACGGGGAAGTCCAGCTCCACCAGGCGATGCTGCTGCTTCAGGAAGTCATAGTGGGCGACGCGCTCCAGGGTGGTATCGGACAGGGCGCCCAGCTTGCGCCGGATTTCCTGCATGTGGAGGTCCAGTTGCTCCTTTTCCGACGATGACGCTTCATGAGCTTCCTGAAGGGCATCCAGCGCCATGTCGCGTTCCCGACGGACTGCGCCTACGGCTGTCCAAGCCTCCTCTACCTGGCGCTGCGATGCATTGAACGCCCGCCATGCCTCGTCACGCTCGTCCTGGGCGCGATGTGCTGCCCTCTGTGCCTCATCCCGCTCGCCCTGCACGTGGAGGAACGCCCGCCATGCCTCGTCACGCTCGTCCTGGGCGCGCCGCATGCCTTGCTGGACACCAGCGCGATCCGCGCTCTCGCCACCAGGCAGGCTGCCCGGACCGAGCAGGATGCGTCGCATGGCACGCCGTGGATGCCGTGCAGCCCAGGCGAGTTTCCGGAGTCCGTTCATCAACCGAATCTCCCCCATCACCACATGGTAAGAGGCTGAGGAGCCGCCGCCAAATTGGAGGCCGTCCCGCCGCAGCCGCGAGCCAAGTCCAGAGTCGCATCCGTGTGCCACATGGTCGTTGCCTGGACAACGAAGGGAGTTTGGCGTAGGCGGGCCCGTGTCCGGACAAGCTGCGATGAAGTCGTATCCAACATCCCTCCGTGCATTCCTGGTTTCCGTCGTGCGGCATCGCCAGCTCATCTGGCGGCTGCTGGTGCGCGAGGTGACGCAGCGCTTCCAGGGCAGCGCGCTGGGGCTCGTGTGGCTCCTCCTCACGCCGCTGCTCACCGCCGCCATCTTCACCTTCGTCTTCTCGCAGGTGTTCCAGGCGCGGTGGGCCGGGCAGTCCGGCACCTTCGACTTCGCGCTGCTGCTGCTGGTCGGCATGGCCGTGCATGCCCTGTTCGCCGAGACGATCAGCCGCGCCCCGCTGCTCATCGTCTCCCAGCCCTCCTACGTGACGAAGGTCGTCTTCCCGATCGAGATCCTGCCGGTGGTGGCGACGCTGGCGGCGATGGTGAACACCCTGGCGATGATCGTGATCGTGCTGCTGGGCCAGCTGCTGCTGAAGGGGTCGCTGCCGCCCACGGCCATCCTCCTGCCGCTGGTGCTGCTGCCCTTCGCGGTCTTCGTCTGCGCCGCCTCGATGTTCCTGGCCGCCTGCGGGGTCTACCTGCGCGACCTGGGGCCGTTCACCGCGCTGCTGGTCACCGGCTCGCTGTTCCTGACGCCGATCTTCTTCCCGCTGGATGCGGTCCAGGGCGCCTTCCGCACCGCCATGCGCCTCAACCCGCTCACCTCCATCGTCGAGCAGTCGCGCACCGTGCTGCTGCATGGCGGCCTGCCGGACTTCCTGTCGCTCGCCCTCTACCTGCTGTGCGCGCTGCTCTCGCTTGCCGTCGCCTTCTGGGTCTTCCAGCGCCTCCGCCCGGGCTTCGCCGATGTCCTCTGATCCCGTCATCGTGGCGGATGGCCTCGCCAAGGCCTACCGCATCTACGCCAAGCCCGCGGACCGGCTGAAGCAGGCGCTCGTGCCGCGGCTCCGGCGCCTGGCGGCGCCCGTGCTCCGCGCGGCCGGCCTGCCCACCGACCCGCCGCCCTTCTTCACCGAGCACTGGGCGCTGCGGCCCCTTTCCTTCGAGGTGCGGCGCGGGGAGACGCTGGGCGTGCTCGGCCGCAACGGCTCGGGCAAGAGCACCCTGCTCCAGATGATCTGCGGCACGCTGACCCCCACGCTGGGGGATGTGCGCGTGCAGGGGCGCGTGGCCGCGCTGCTGGAGCTCGGCTCGGGCTTCAACCCGGAGTATTCGGGGCGGGAGAACGTGCTGCTCAACGCCTCCATCCTGGGGCTGACGCAGGAGCAGACGCTGGCCCGGATGGACGCCATCCTCGCCTTCGCCGACATCGGCGCGGCGGTGGAGCAGCCGGTGAAGACCTACTCCTCCGGCATGGCCATGCGCCTGGCCTTCGCCGTGATCGCGCATGTGGACGCCGACGTCCTCATCATTGACGAGGCGCTGGCCGTGGGCGACGCGCCCTTCCAGCAGAAGTGCCTGCGCTGGCTGCGCGGCTTCCAGAAGCACGGCACCGTCCTCTTCGTCTCGCATGACACCGGCGCGGTGCGCAGCTTCTGCGAACGCGCGATCTGGCTGGACAAGGGCGTGCTGCGCATGGCCGGCTCGGCGACCGAGGTCAGCGACGCCTATGCCAGCTACGTGATCGCCCTGGCCTCCGGCCTGGCGCCCG
>JBEQBS010000356.1:0-3325 GCA_041639675.1 Rubritepida sp.
CAGCTGGCGTGCCCGCCGCCGGCCATGTGGAAGACGCCGCGATGGGCGTCCTGCCAGCCGCCGTCGCGGATGCGGGCCAGCACCTGGGCCAGCGCATCGGCGAGGTCCGGGGCGGCGGTGGGGTTGCCGTGCTGGTCGGCGACCACGCGCAGCTCGGGGCGCGCGGCGCCGGCGGCCAGCATGGTCTTCACGAAGTTGCGGCCCACCGGGCTGAACACCCAGGCGGTGCGGAACACGGCGGTCATCGGGTTGGCGGCCAGCGCCGCCCATTCGCCGGCCAGCTTGGTGCGGCCATAGGCGCCCAGCGGGTTCGGCGCGTCATCCTCGGCGTAGGGGCCGCCCTTCCGCCCGTCATACACATAGTCGGTGGAAAGCTGGAGCAGCGGGATGCCGCGCGCGGCGCAGAGGCGGCCCAGCATGGCGGGACCCAGCGCATTGGCGCGGAAGGCGCCGGCCTCGTCATCCTCGGCGGCGTCCACGGCGGTCCAGGCGGCGCAGTTCACCACCGCATCCGGCGCGGCGGCGGCGAAGCCGGCCTCGACGGTGGCGGGCTGGTCGAACTCGAACTCCGGCTGGCCGACCAGGATGGCCTCGAAGCCCAGCGCCGGCAGGCTGTCCGCCAGGCCGGTGGCGAGCTGGCCGCCCTTGCCGGTGACCAGGATGCGCCGCATCACAGCGAGCCCCGCGGGAAGGGCGGCGCGATGTCGCGCAGGCGTGGCGCCGTGCTGTCCTTCGCGCTCAGCACCGGCCCTTCCGGCGGCACCGGCCAGGCGATGCCCAGCTCGGGGTCGTCCCAGGCGATGCCGGCATCGGTGGCGGGATCGTATTCGCCATCCACCTTGTAGAGGACCTCCACATCCTCCGTCAGCGTGACGAAGCCGTGCGCGAAGCCGCGCGGCACCCAGAGCTGCCGCCAGTTCTGGGCGCTCAGCTCCATCGCCACATGCCGGCCGTAGGTCGGGCTGCCCTCGCGGATGTCCACCGCGACGTCGAGGATGGCGCCGCGGGTGCAGCGCACCAGCTTGCCCTGCGGCGTGGGCGGGCGCTGGAAGTGCAGCCCGCGCAGCACCCCCCTCTGCGCGCTGAAGGAGTGGTTGTCCTGCACGAAGCGCACGCGGAAGCCCTGCGCCGCCAACGCGGATTCCTTCCACACCTCCGAGAAGAAGCCGCGCGCGTCGCCGTGGCGGCGCGGCTCGATCAGCAGGACGTCGGGGATGGCCTGGGGGGTGACGTTCATCCGTGCCTGCCCTCGGCGGTCTCGATCAGGTAGCGACCATAGGCGGTCTTGCCCAGCGCCTCGCCGCGCGCGCGCAGCTCCCCGGCCGACAGGAAGCCGCGGCGGAAGCCGATCTCCTCCGGGCAGCCCACCTGCATGCCCTGCCGCTCCTGCACCGTCTGCACGAACATGGAGGCCTGGAGCAGCGAGCCCGGCGTGCCGGCATCCAGCCAGGCGCAGCCGCGCGAGAGCTGCTCGGCCCGCAGGGTGCCGTCGCGCATGTAGATGGCGTTGATGTCGGTGATCTCCAGCTCCCCGCGCGGCGAGGGCACCACCTGGCGGGACAGGTCGGTGACGCGCGCGTCGTAGAAGTAGAGGCCGATCACCGCCCAGTCGGATTTCGGCGCGGCGGGCTTCTCCTCGAGGGAGATCACCTCGCCCTCCTCGTTGAACTCGGCCACGCCGTAGCGCTCGGGGTCCGCCACGCGGTAGCCGAAGACGGTGGCCTTGCCGCGCTCGGCATGCGCGCGCGCGCTGGTCAGCTTCTCCGACAGGCCGCCGCCGTAGATGATGTTGTCCCCCAGCGCCAGCGCCGCCGGGCCGCCCGCCACGAACTCCGCGCCGATGTGGAAGGCCTGGGCCAGCCCGTCGGGCGAGGGCTGCTCGGCGTAGGAGAGCCGGATGCCGAACTGGCTGCCATCGCCCAGCAGCCGCCGGAAGGCCGGCAGGTCGTGCGGGGTGGAGATCAGCAGGATGTCCTGGATGCCCGCCAGCATCAGCGTGCTGAGCGGGTAGTACACCATCGGCTTGTCGTAGACCGGCAGCAGCTGCTTGGAGGCCGCCAGGGTCATCGGGTGCAGCCGCGTGCCGGAGCCGCCGGCGAGGATGATTCCCTTCACGACTTCGCTCCCCCCAGGCGCTGGCCCGCATAGGCCTGCTCGCGGATCGGCCGCCACCACGCCTCGTTCGCCAGGTACCAGCGGATGGTGTGCTCCAGCCCGCCCTCGAAATCGTGCCTCGCCCGCCAGCCCAGCGCCGCCTCGGCGCCCGAGGGGTCCATGGCGTAGCGGAAATCGTGGCCCGGCCGGTCGGCCACGAAGGTGATGAGGCGCGCGCGCGGCCCGGCGGGGTCCGGGCGCAGGCGGTCCAGCGTGGCGCAGATGGCCTGCACCACCTCCAGGTTCGTGCGCTCCTGCCGCGGGCCGATGCAGTAGGTGGCGCCGGGCGTGCCGCGCAGCAGCGCGAGCACCAGCGCCTCGGCATGGTCCTCCACGTGCAGCCAGTCGCGCACGTTGTCGCCCTTGCCGTAGACGGGCAGCGGCCGCCCCTCCAGCGCGTTCAGCGTCACCAGCGGGATCAGCTTCTCGGGGAACTGCCAGGGCCCGTAGTTGTTGGTGGTGTTGGAGACGAAGGACGGGAAGCCATAGGTGTGGTGCCAGGCGCGAACCAGGTGGTCGCTGCCCGCCTTCGACGCGCTGTAGGGGCTGCGCGGGTCGTAGGGGGTCTGGGGGGTGAAGGGCGCGTCGCCGGGATACAGGGAGCCGAAGACCTCGTCGGTGGAGACGTGGTGGAAGCGGAAGGCGGCCTTCTCCGCGCCCTCCAGCCCGTTCCAGTGCTCGCGCGCCGCCTCCAGCATCACCTGGGTGCCGACCACGTTGGTGCGGATGAACTCGGCCGGCCCGTCAATCGAGCGGTCCACGTGGCTTTCGGCCGCCAAGTGCATCACCGCCGTGGGCCGGTGCGTGCGGAAGGCGGCGCGCACCGCGTCGGGGTCGCAGATGTCGGCCTGGACCAGCGCGTGGCGCGGGTGGTGGCGCCAGCCTTCCAGCGCCTCCGGGCTCGCCGCGTAGGTGAGCTTGTCGAGGTTGGCGACGGCATGGTCCGTCGTGGAAAGGAGGTGCCGGATCACGGCCGAGCCGATGAAGCCGCAGCCCCCGGTGATGAGGATGGTCAAACCTGTAGCCCCCGCTGTGCCCCCCGTCCAGCCTTAGCGGCTGTGTTGCGGAGGTCAAGCGCGTTCACTCGCCGCGCAGCGGCCGCTCCATCAGCGCCCGCAGCGCGCCCGGCACGTCCAGCCGCCCGTCCAGCAGGGCGGCCACGGCGGCGCAG
>JBEQBS010000357.1:0-3241 GCA_041639675.1 Rubritepida sp.
CGCCGCGCCCGCGGCCCCCCGTCCCTCGCGCCGCCCCGGCGCCTTCGCCGCGCTGGCCGCCCGCCAGGCGCCGCCACAGGATTCCTGAATGCCCCTCCTCTGCGTCTCCTCGCCCAAGGGCGGCGTCGGCAAGACCACGCTGTCGGCGCATCTCGCCGCGCACCTCGCCGCGCGCGGCCACCGCGTCACCGCCCTCGACCTCGACCCCCAGAACGCGCTGCGCCTGCACCTGGGCCTGCCGCTGTCCGACGAGGACGGCGTCTTCTCCGACCCGCAGCGCCCGTGGCGGGAGGTGGCGCGCGACACGCCCTCCGGCGTGCGCCTGCTGCCGCATGGCACGCTGGACCCGCGCAAGGTGATCCGCCTCCAGGCGGAGCTGCTGGACGCGCCCGAGCGCATCGCCGCCCCGGTGCGCGAGCTGCTGCGCGACCCCGCCCATGTGGTGCTGGTGGATTGCCCGCCCGGCCCCTCGGCGGGGCTTTCGGCGCTGGTGCCGGCGGCGGACCTGCTGCTGGTGGTGCTGCTGGCCGATGCAGGCTCGGCCGCGCTGCTGCCGCAGGTTGCCTCCGGGCGCATCCTGGGGCACGGCACGCTCTCCTCCCGCCTGTCGGCGAAGCTGGCGGTGGTGGTGAACCAGGTGCAGCTGGACAGCCCGCTTTCCAAGGCCGTGCTGGACGGCGCGGCGCGCGCGCTGGGCCCGCGGCTGGTCGGCGCCGTTGCGCGGGACGAGGCGCTGGCCGAGGCCCTGGCGGACAAGCGCCTGCTGCTGGACCCCGCGCGGGGCGGCGCGGCGGAGGACCTGTCCATGCTGGCCGATGCCGTGGCCCAGCGCATGGACCTCAAGCCGCCGCCGGCGCCGGGCGCGCGCGGCGGCGCCTTCTCGGCCCTCGCGGATTGGGGCATCACCGAATGACGGGGCTGGTCCCGGCCGCCGCCCAGGCACCCTTCCCACCCGGCACGGCGGCGGCGCGGCGACGCCAGGCCCGCGGAGGCGGCGCCCGGCGCCAGAGGGCACAAGGAACACCCATGCCGACGGCACCGCGCGCCCTGCGCATGCGCGCACCCGCCGGGTCGTCCGCATGAGGCTCTCCGCCGCGCAGGGCCGGGTGGCGCGCGCGGCCTCCGTGGCGGCCGGGCTGTTCCTGGCCCTCGTGCTCATCACCCTGCCGCTGGACGGCGTGCAGCAGGGCATGCTGACCATCACCGGCATCGTCGCCTTCCTGGTCGTCAACCGCTTCCGCTCGCGCAAGGCCTCGCTGATCCTGATCGCGCTCTCGGGCATCGTCACGCTGCGCTACCTGTTCTGGCGCGCGACGGAGACGCTGGAATTCGACACCCTCCTGCAGGGCTTCCTCGGCAGCGGGCTGGTGGTGGCGGAGCTGTATGCCGCCATCCTGCTGTTCCTTTCCTACTTCCAGGGCGCCTGGCCGCTGGGCCGCAAGCCCGTGCCGCTGCCGCGCGACGTGGCATCCTGGCCGGAGGTGGATGTCTACGTCCCCACCTACAACGAGGACCTGGAGATCGTGCGGCCCACCGTGCTGGCCTGCATGCAGATGGACTACCCGGCCGACAAGCTGAAGGTCTGGATCCTCGATGACGGCCGCCGGCCGGAGTTCCGCGCCTTCGCGGAGGAGGCGGGCTGCGGCTACATCGTGCGGCCCGACAACAAGGGCGCCAAGGCCGGCAACCTGAACCACGCCATGCGCCACACGGCGGGCAAGTACATCGCCATCTTCGACTGCGACCACGCGCCCACCCGCGCCTTCCTGCAGATGACCCTGGGCTGGCTGGAGCGCGACGCACGGCTGGCGATGATCCAGACGCCGCACTACTTCCACTCCCCCGACCCCTTCGAGCGCAACCTCGCCCGCGGCCGCCCGGTGCCCAATGAGGGGCTGCTGTTCTACGGCCTGGTGCAGGACGGCAACGACCTGTGGAACGCCGCCTTCTTCTGCGGCTCCTGCGCCGTGATCCGGCGCGAGGCGCTGGAGGAGGTGGGCGGCGTCCCTCATGAGACGGTGACGGAGGACTGCCACTGCTCCTTCCGCATGCAGTCCCGGGGCTGGCACACCGCCTACCTGCGCCTGCCGCTGGCCTCGGGCCTGGCGACGGAGCGGCTGGCCATCCACATCGGCCAGCGCATGCGCTGGGGGCGCGGCATGATCCAGATCATGCGGCAGGAGAACACGCTCTTCGCCACCCGCCTGAAGCTGACGCAGCGGCTCTGCTACTTCACCGCCTCCTATTCCTACCTCTTCGCGCTGCCGCGGCTGGTCTTCCTCACCTCGCCGCTCGCCTTCCTGTTCTTCGGGCAGAGCGTGATCGCAGCATCGCCGCTCGCCATCATCGCCTATGCGGGCGGGCACCTGGTGCATGCGGTCGGCACATCCGCACGGCTCAACGGCGTCAACCGCCATTCCTTCTGGTCCGAGATCTATGAGACATCCATCGCCATCCAGCTGCTGCCCGTGACGGTCATCACCCTGCTGGACCCCAAGCGGGGCAAGTTCAACGTCACCGACAAGGGCGGCACGCTGGAGGAGGGCTACCTGGACCTGCGCGTGGTCTGGCCGATCATGGTGCTCTTCGCCCTGGTGCTGCTGGGTTTCTGCATCGGCGTCTGGGGCACGCTGACGACCGAGGCCGGCACGCTGGTCTTCCAGGCCTACCTGCTCAACGCCATCTGGGCGGGGCTGTGCCTGATCCCGCTTTCCGCCTCCATCGCCGTGGGGCGGGAGCGCGAGCAGTCCCGCCGCCGCGCGCGCTCGCCCATGGACGTGCCGGTGCGCCTCCTGATGCCCGACGGCACGGAGGTCCCGGCGCGGTCGGTGGACATGTCGCTCTCCGGCGCGCGGCTGCGCATCGAGCGCCCGCTGGGCGTGGCGGATGGCGACGCCGTGCAGGCGCTGTTCCTGACCGGCGAGGAATGGGTGCCCCTGCCCGCGCAGATCCTGCACTGGGAGGGCGACCTGGCCTTCCTGGAGTTCCGCACCGCCTCCCTGGCGGATGAGGCCGCGGTGGTGCGCGTCTTCTTCGGCCGCCCCGATGCCTGGCTGCACTGGGACCACTGGCCGAAGGACCGCCCGTTGCGCGCCCTGCTGGACGTGGTGCGCGCCACGGCCGCGGCGGTCTTCGTGCGCTACCGCTTCGCCGTCTCCAAGAAGCTGCCGACGCGCGCGGCCGCGCCCGCCAAGGGGCCGGCGCGCGTGTCGGACGTGGTGCCGCCGCGCCTCGCCCGCGC
>JBEQBS010000358.1:0-3281 GCA_041639675.1 Rubritepida sp.
TCCAGCTGATGGCCTGGGCGGTGCCGGCGCTGGGCTGGGCAGGCGCCTTCGCCCTGCTGGCGCCGGGGCCCATCCTGGGGGCCTGGGCAATGTGGAGGCTCGCGCCGCGGCTGGACGCGGCGCGGCGGTGACGGGCGCCGCGGCTTGGCGCGCGCCCGCGCCGGTGCCAGCATCGCCGCAACCGAGGAAGGACACGCTCCCATGCCCCGCATCCTGCTGGCGCTGCTGCTGATGGCCGCGCCCGCCTTCTCCCAGCCGCTGGTGATCGAGCGCCAGGGTTCCTACTTCGTCGGCGGGCGGGAGGTGCGGTCGGACTCGCTCTCCACCGTGCCGGCCTACGCGCCATCGGGCACGGTGGTGGTGGACCAGATGTATGTCCGCTTCCAGGAGCCGCCGGCCGAGGGCCGCCGCGTGCCGCTGGTGCTGATGCATGGCTGCTGCCTCACCGGCATGACCTGGGAGACGACGCCCGATGGCCGCATGGGCTGGGACGAGGCGCTGCTGCGCCGCGGCCACCCGGTGCATGTGGCGGACCAGCCCTGGCGCGGCCGCTCCGCCGCGCATCCCACCCTGGCCAACCCGGTGCGCATAGGCCGCGCCCAGCCCGACACCCTGCCCCCCGTCTTCCACGCGGGCCGCGAGGATGCCTGGGCCATCTTCCGCTTCGGCCCGCGCTGGGGCGAGGAATTCCCCGGCCAGCGCTTCCCCGCCGCCGGCTTCGCCGAGCTGTGGAAGCAGATGGTGCCGGACTGGAACCTGAACCATGGCAGCCCGCACCCCTCGGTGGTGGGGCTGAACCTGGTGGCGCAGCGGCTGGGCGGCGCCGTGCTGGTCAGCCACTCGCAATCGGGCATCTTCCCCTTCCAGGCCGCGGCGCGGGACCGCGCGGGCATCGCCGGCATCGTCTCCATCGAGCCTGGCGCCTGCCCGGCGGCGGATGGCGACATGGCGCCCTATGCCGGGCTTCCCATGCTGGTGCTGTGGGGCGACTTCGTGGAGCGTTCGCCCCGCTGGGCGCCGCGGCTGGCGGCCTGCCGCGCCTTCGTGGCGGCGGCCAACCGCGCCGGGGCGCGGGCCGAGATGGTCTCGCTGCCCGAGATCGGCATCCGCGGCAACACCCACATGCTGATGCAGGACGACAACTCGCTGGAGCTGGCCGGCTGGCTGGCGGACTGGATCGCGCGGAACGTGCGGTAGCGCGCGACCGGCCAAGGCGGAACCACCGCGTCGCCGCCCGCCTCATGCCGCAGCCGGCCGGTGCGGTGGCGATCCCTGCTTTGACAATGGCGGGGGCTGGCCTATGTGCCCCCCATGACCACCGAAACGCCGCTCGACCTGATCCGCAACTTCTCCATCGTCGCCCATATTGACCATGGGAAGAGCACGCTCGCCGACCGGCTGATCCAGAGCACCGGCACGGTCGCCGACCGCGACATGAAGGAGCAGCTGCTCGACAACATGGAGATCGAGCGCGAGCGCGGCATCACCATCAAGGCGCAGACGGTCCGCATCCGCTACCCGGCGAAGGATGGGAAGACCTACACGCTCAACCTGATGGACACGCCCGGCCATGTGGACTTCGCCTATGAGGTGAGCCGCAGCCTCGCCGCCTGCGAGGGCTCCCTGCTGGTGGTGGATGCCTCCCAGGGCGTGGAGGCGCAGACGCTGGCGAACGTGTACCAGGCGATTGACGCCAACCACGAGATCGTCCCGGTGCTGAACAAGGTGGACCTGCCGGCCGCCGAGCCCGAGCGCGTCAAGCAGCAGATCGAGGACGTGATCGGCCTGGATGCCAGCCAGGCGGTGGAGATCTCCGCCAAGACCGGCCTGAACATCGAGGGCGTGCTGGAGGCCATCGTGACGCGGCTGCCGCCGCCGCAGGGCGATGGCGCGGCGCCCACCAAGGCCCTGCTGGTGGACAGCTGGTACGACAGCTACCTGGGCGTGGTGATCCTGGTGCGGGTGAAGGACGGCCACCTGCGCAAGGGCCAGAAGATCCGCATGATGAGCAACGGCGCCACCTACACGGTGGACCAGGTGGGCCACTTCACCCCCAAGATGGTGCCGGTGGACAGCCTCGGCCCGGGCGAGATGGGCTACCTCACCGCCGCGATGAAGACCGTGGCCGACACCTCCGTGGGCGACACCATCACCGACGACCGCAACCCGGCCGCCGCGGCGCTGGCCGGCTTCAAGCCCTCCATCCCCGTGGTGTGGTGCGGCCTGTACCCGGTGGACGCCGACGACTTCGACAAGCTGCGCGACGCCCTGGCCAAGCTGCGGCTGAACGACAGCTCCTTCCACTTCGAGCAGGAGACGAGCCTCGCGCTCGGCCTGGGCTACCGCTGCGGCTTCCTCGGCCTGCTGCACCTGGAGATCATCCAGGAGCGCCTGTCGCGCGAGTTCAACCTGGAGCTGATCGCAACCGCCCCTTCCGTGGTCTACACGCTGGAGATGAACGACGGCACGGTGCAGGAGCTGCACAACCCCGCCGACATGCCCGACCCGATGAAGATCAAGGCGATCCAGGAGCCCTGGATCAAGGCCACCATCTTCGTGCCCGACGACTACCTGGGCTCCATCCTGACCCTGTGCAACGAGCGCCGCGGCCAGCAGGTGGAGCTGACCTATGTGGGCAACCGCGCCATGGCCGTCTATCGCCTGCCGCTGAACGAGGTGGTGTTCGACTTCTACGACCGGCTGAAGAGCGTGAGCCGCGGCTACGCCTCCTTCGACTACTCGATGGATGGCTATGCCGAGAGCGACCTGGTGCGCATCTCCATCCTGGTGAACAACGAGCCGGTGGACGCGCTGGCCTTCATGGCGCACCGCTCCTCGGCCGACAAGCGTGGGCGGCAGATCTGCGAGAAGCTGAAGGACCTGATCCCGCGCCAGCTCTTCAAGATTCCCATCCAGGCGGCGATCGGCGGGCGCGTCATCGCGCGCGAGACGATCAGCGCGCTGAGCAAGGATGTGACGGCCAAGTGCTATGGCGGCGACATCAGCCGCAAGCGCAAGCTGCTGGACAAGCAGAAGGAGGGGAAGAAGAAGATGCGCCAGTTCGGCAAGGTCGAGATTCCCCAGAGCGCCTTCATCGCCGCGCTCAAGATGGACAGCTGAGGCGCGAAGCGCCTCGGCTTCTTTTTCCCGCCCTCAGGCGCCGGGCGCGCGCATCCGCGCGCTTGGCTGCGCCGCGCCGCTGGTGCGCGTGCTGGCAGGCTGGTTGGGCGGCGGGGCGCGCCGTGCGCGCCCAAGGCCCCCTTACTGGGCGCGGGGTGGCC
>JBEQBS010000359.1:0-3267 GCA_041639675.1 Rubritepida sp.
CCAGCTCCTCGGCCGCGGCCAGCAAGGGGTCCTCCGCGCGCACGGCGGGCGGCAGGCGGCCGGCATACCAGCCCTCGCGCAGCCCGTTGCCGCTGAACACCACCCGCGCGGCGCCGGAGGCGCGCAGCAGCCGGCGCAGCACCACGGCGGCGAAGGGCAGGTCGCCCGCGCGCTTGGTCGGCGCCTCGGGCAGCTTCTCCAGGCTGCGGCGCGGGGTGGTCATCACCACCCCGGCCAGGTCGCGCGCCTCCTCGCGCCGGATGGCGTAGTGGTGGACGATGTGCAGGGGGTAGGCGGTCTGCGCCATGTGCATCCGCGCCAGCGCGCGGAAGGTGCCGCCGACGAGGAACAGGTCCTTCAGCGGCTGCGCGCCCAGCCAGGGCACGGATTTCAGCTCCCCCTCGACGATGGCGCGCGCCTTCGCCACCTCGCCCTCGGCACGGTCGCTCAGCCGGATGGTGCCGATGGGCAGGGAGGCGGTCTCGGCGATGCGGCCGCGCTCCAGCCGGACGAGTTCCAGCGAGCCGCCGCCCAGGTCGCCCAGCAAGCCATCGGCCTGGGGCACGCCCAGCAGCAGCCCCTCGGCGGAAAGCCGCGCCTCCTCCTCGCCCGAGAGCAGGCGCAGCGCGACGCCGGGCATGGCCTGGGCCACGGCGGCGAGGAAGTCGGGGCCGTTGCTGGCGTCGCGCGCCGCGGCGGTGGCCACCAGCTCCACCGGGTCGGCGCCCATGCCCTGGGCCAGCGCGTGGTAGCGGCGCAGCACGGTCAGCGCCTGCCTGGCCGCGGCCTCGTTCAGCCGGCCGGTGGCGTGCAGGCCGCGGCCCAGCCCCAGCACCGCCTTCTCGTTGAAGATGGCGTGCGGGTTGCGCGCCAGCGCCTCATAGACGACGAGGCGCACGGAGTTGGAGCCGAGGTCCACGACCCCGAAGCGTCGGCTGGGCAATGCGGTCAATCCTGGTAGAGGCGGTGCTGCTTGCGCCGCGGCGCCGGCCGCTGCGGGCGGGACAAGGCGGAGCCGCGGCCCGAGAGCGAGGGGTTGGTCATGAAATACCCATGGGCGCTGAACTGGTTGGGGTCGGGCGGGATGCGCGCCCAGGCGCCATCGGGCGACAGCTCCCAGGATTGTGCGGCGTCGCGCAGGTTCACCACCATGATCTGGTCCAGCACCTGGGCATGCACGGTGGGGTTCTCGATCGGCACCAGGGTTTCCACGCGCCAGTCCATGTTGCGCGCCATCCAGTCGGCCGAGGAGAAGTACACCCGCGCGCGGCGCGAGGGCAGCCGGTGCCCGTTGCCGAAGACGCAGATGCGCGAATGCTCCAGGAAGCGGCCGACGATGGACTTCACGCGGATCGTCTCCGAAAGGCCAGGAACGCCCGGGCGCAGGCAGCAGATGCCGCGCACGATGCACTCGATCCGCACGCCCGCCTGCGAGGCGCGGTACAGCGCGTCAATGAGGTCGTTGTCCACCAGGGAGTTCATCTTCAGCCAGATGCCGGCGGGCTTGCCCTCGTTCGCGAAGGCCACCTCCTGCTCGATCAGCGCCATCAGGGTGGGGCGGATGGTGAGCGGCGCGAAGGCCAGCTTCTGCATCGCCTCGGGCCGGGCGTAGCCGGTCATGTAGTTGAACAGCTTGGCGGCGTCGCGCGTCAGCGCCGTGTCGGCGGTGAAGAAGGAGATGTCGGTGTAGATGCGCGCGGTGATGGGGTGGTAGTTGCCGGTGCCGAAATGGGCGTAGGCGCGCACCCCCGCCCCCTCGCGCCGCACCACCAGGCTCACCTTCGCGTGGGTCTTCAGCTCGACGAAGCCATAGACCACCTGCACGCCGGCCGCCTCCAGCTCGCGCGCCAGGGCGATGTTGCGCTCCTCGTCGAAGCGGGCCTTCAGCTCCACCATCGCGGTCACGCTCTTGCCCGCCTCCGCCGCCTCGATCAGCGCGCGGGCGATGGGGCTGTCGCGGCTGGTGCGATACAGGGTCTGCTTGATGGCGATCACCGCCGGGTCGCGCGCGGCCTGGCGCAGGAACTGCACCACCACGTCGAAGGATTCATAGGGGTGGTGGACGACGATGTCCTTGGCGCGGATGGCGGCGAAGCAGTCGCCGCCGAAATCCAGGATGCGCTCGGGGACGCGCGGGGTGGAGGGGGTGAAGAGGAGGTCCGGCCGGTCCTCGACGATGAGCTGCTTCAGGTCCGTCACGCCCAGCAGCCCGTCCACGGTGAACACCGCGCGCTTGTCCGTCTCCAGCTCCTCGGCGACGAACTCCACCATGTCGGGCGCCATGCGCGCCTCGACGGCGAGGCGGATGGCGCGGCCCTTGCGCCGGCGCTTCAGCGCGGATTCGTAGGAGCGCACCAGGTCCTCCGCCTCCTCCTCGAACTCCACGTCGGTGTCGCGGATCAGGCGGAACAGGCCGCGCTCGGCGACGATGAAGCCGGGGAAGAGGTGGTGCAGGTTCAGCGCCACCACATCCTCCAGCACGGCGAAGCGGATGGTGGGCTGGCCCTCCCGGGCGGGCAGGCGCACGAAGCGCTCCACCTGCGGCGGCAGCGGGATCAGCGCGCGCATGGTGCCGCCATCCTCCTCGCGCACCAGCTTCAGCACCATGCAGATCGCCAGGTTCTGCACGAAGGGGAAGGGGTGCGCCGGGTCCACCGCCAGCGGCGTCAGCACGGGGAAGATGCGCTCCTGGAAATGCGCCTCCAGCCAGGCGATGTCCGGCTCCTCCAGCTCGTCCGCCTCCAGCGCCGCAAGCCCGGCGCCGCGCAGCGCCGCGCGCAGCTCCCGCCATGCCGCCTGCTGCCCCTCGATCAGCGTGGCGGCGCGCGCCTGGATGGCGGCGAGCTGCTGCGTGGGCGAAAGCCCGTCCGGCGAGGCCATGGTGATGCCCTCGCGCTCCTGCCCCACCAGCCCGGCGACGCGCACGGAGTAGAACTCGTCGAGGTTGGAGCCGGAGATGGCGACGAAGCGCAGCCGCTCCAGCAGCGGGTGCTGCGGGTTCGCCGCCTCCTCCAGCACGCGGGTGTTGAAGTCGAGCCAGGAAAGCTCCCGGTTGAAGAAGCGGTCGGGCGGGAGGTGCGCTGCCTGGGCCATGGGGCGCAGCCTACAGCAAGGCGGGCCCCTGCGGCACCGGGGGCGGCGCGCCCGTCGCCGAAGCGTCATCCTCCGCCAGCAGCGGGGCCAGCGCGGCCAGGGCCACGGCGCGCGAGAGGCGCCCGGCGGCCAGCGAGGCGCGGTCCAGCCGGGCCGCGGCCTCGGCCACCGTCG
>JBEQBS010000360.1:0-3257 GCA_041639675.1 Rubritepida sp.
GCCGCCCGCGCCGCGCTGGAGGCCGCCGAAGGGCGCGCCCGCACCGCCTCGGACGCCCGCCGCGCCGCCGAATCCGCCCTGGCCGCCGCCCGCGAATCCCGCCTGCTGGCCGAGGCCGCGCAGGAGGCCGCGCTGCGCGACGGCCAGGCCATCGCCACCCGCATCCTGGAGCGGCTGGGCGAGGACGCCACCCTGCCCGAATCCCCGGCCGACCTCTCCGACACGGCCGAGGACAAGGCCCGCCGCAAGGCCGAGCGCCTGGCCCGCGAACGCGAGGAGATGGGCCCGGTGAACCTGCGCGCCGAGGTGGAGCTGGCGGAGCTGGACGGGCGCATCGCCGGCATCCATGCCGACCGCGAGGAGATCACCGCGGCCATCGCCAAGCTGCGCGGCTCCATCGGCCACCTGAACCGCGAGGCGCGCGAGCGGCTGCGCGCCATCTTCGACCAGGTGGACCGCGAGTTCCGCGCGCTCTTCGCCCGGCTGTTCGGCGGCGGCCGCGCCCACCTGGCGCTGGTGGGCAGCGAGGACCCGCTGGAGGCAGGGCTGGAGATCTACGCCGAGCCGCCGGGCAAGAAGCTCTCCGCCCTGTCCCTGCTGAGCGGCGGCGAGCAGGCGCTGACGGCGCTGAGCCTGATCTTCGCCGTGTTCCGCTGCCACCCCGCGCCCGTCTGCGTGCTGGACGAGGTGGACGCGCCGCTGGACGACGCGAATGTGGAGCGCCTGTGCGACCTGCTGGACGCGATGAGCGAGACGGGCACGCGCTTCCTGGTCATCACCCACCACGCGCTGACCATGGCGCGGATGCACCGCCTGTTCGGCGTGACGATGCAGGAGCGCGGCGTGAGCCGCCTGCTGAGCGTGGACCTGGGCGAGGCGGTGCGGATGGCGGAAGGCTGAGGCGGCCGGATTCACGCCTGCGGGCCATGCGGCCCTCCGGCGATCCGGCGCGCGATGCCGGCCGGATCCACGTCTGCGGGCCGTGCGGCCCTCCGGCGATCCGGCCGGGCGCAACCATGAAGCCCGCGTCACCTTGACAGTGCATTGCCAGCCGCATAGACGGCCCCTGCCTCCGGCGGGGTTTTCGCGAGGAGGAGCCGTGGTGGACGACCGGGACGCCTTCAAGCAACGCCTCGACGCAGCGAGGGCCCGCCAGGGCCTGGACCCTGCGCCCAAGGGCAAGGCTGGGCTTCCGGCGGGCAGCTGGGGCATCGGCTTCCGGGCCGGCGTGGAGGTCGTCTCCGCGCTGGCGGTGGGCGTGGGGCTCGGCCTCGTGCTCGACCGGTGGCTGGGCACCTGGCCGTGGCTCTTCCTGGTGTTCTTCGTCCTGGGGTCCGCGGCGGGCGTGCTGAACGTGTATCGGCTGTTCGACCCCCGGCGCGTGCGGAGAGATTGAGTTTCGGGGGTCCGGCACCGTGGCGGCTGAAGGCAAGGCGATTGACGCGCTCTCGCAGTTCGAGCTGGGCACCGTGCTCGGCCCGGTCGGCGCCGCCGTGGGCTTCACCCAGTCCAACCTGCACATGCTGATCGCCGGCGGCCTGATCGTGGCGCTGATGATGCTGGGGATGCGCGAGCGCGCGATGGTGCCCGGCCGCCTGCAGGGCGTGGCCGAGAGCGCCTACGCCTTCATCGACGACATGCTGCTGGCCCAGGTGGGGCCGGAGGGGCGGCGCTTCTTCCCCTTCGTCTTCACGCTGTTCATGTTCGTGCTGTTCGGCAACATGCTGGGCCTGTTCCCCTACGCCTTCACCTACACCAGCCACATCAGCCTGACCTTCATGCTGGCGATGGTGGTGTTCGTGCTCATCACCGTGGTGGCCATCGCCCTGCACGGGCGCAAGTTCTTCGGCTACTTCATGCCGGAGGGGGCGCCGCTGTGGCTGGCGCCGCTGATCATCCCGGTGGAGATCGTGTCCTACATGTCGCGGCCGATCAGCCTCTCGGTGCGTCTGTTCGCGAACATGATGGCCGGCCACGTGATGCTGAAGGTCTTCGCGACCTTCGTCGTCATGCTGGGCGGGCTGGGCGTGGTCGGCCCCTTCGTCGCGGTGCTGCCGCTGGCGATCAACGTCGCCCTCATCGGGTTTGAGGTGCTGGTGGCGTTCCTGCAGGCCTACGTCTTCGCCATCCTCACCTGCATCTACCTCCACGACGCGGTGCATCTGCATTGATCGCCGCGCCTGGGTTCCACCCTTTTCTCTCCGCTGAACGGAAGGACTGATTCCATGGAAGTTGTCGCCGCCGCCAAGGCCATCGGGGCCGGGATTGCCGTGCTCTCGCTGTTCGGCGTGGGCCTCGCGATGGGGAACATCTTCTCCACGCTCATCAGCAGCGTCGCCCGCAACCCGTCCGCCCGCGACATCGTGTTCCCCATCGGCATCCTGGGCTTCGCGCTGACGGAAGCGGTGGCGCTGTTCGCGCTGCTGATCGCCTTCCTCATCCTCTTCGCCTGATCGCGCGCCGCGGGCGGGGCGCCGTGCCCCGCCCGCGCGCCGTGATCTCGCGTACCGGGGGCCGCACATGCCGCAGTTGGATTTCGCCAACCCGCTGATGATCAGCAAGCTCGTCTGGCTGCTGATCATCTTCGGGCTGCTCTATTTCGTGCTGAAGACCTACGCCCTGCCGCGCGTCGCCTCCGTGCTCGACGAGCGCGCCGCGCGCATCGCGGCCGACCTGGACGCTGCGCGCGACGCCCAGGCGGCCGGCGAGGCCGCGATGGCCGAGCTGCGCGCCGCCACGGCGAGCGCGCGGACCGAGGCGCAGGCCGCCGTCGCCGCCGCGATCGCGGAGGCGAACGCGAAGGCCGCCGCCCATGCGGAGCAGGTCAACGCCCGCCTGGACGCCCAGGTGAGCGAAGCCGAGGCGAGGGTGCGCGCCGCGCGCGACGCCGCCATGGCCTCCATCACCGGCGTGGCGAACGACACGGCGAAGGCCCTGCTGGCCAAGCTGAACGTCCGGGCCGACGACGCCGCCGTGGCGGCCGCCGTCAACGCCGCGAGGGGCTGACATGCACCACTACGCCGCCTTCTACCACGACCCGAAATTCTGGGTCGCCATGTCCTTCGTCCTGTTCGTGCTGCTGGTCGGCAAGACCGCGTGGCGCGCCATCACGAAGATGCTGGACGGCCGCACCGCCCGCATCCGCGCCGAGCTGGACGAGGCGGTGACGCTGCGCGCCCAGGCCGAGGCGATGATGGCCCAGGCCACGAAGGACCGCGCGAGCGCCCAGGCCGAGGCCGAGGCCATGCTGGCCCGGG
>JBEQBS010000361.1:0-3246 GCA_041639675.1 Rubritepida sp.
CGCCGGGCTGGCGCTGGCGGCCCTGCTGCTGGCCCGCCTGCTCTCGCCCGAGGAGCGCCGCGCCCTGCGCCACCCGCGCGAGGCCCGGAGGCTGCTGGCCGCATGATCCTGCTCAACGGCCGCTTCCTGGCCCAGCCGCTGACCGGCGTGCAGCGCTACGCCCGCGAGATCGCCCGCGCGCTGGACGCGATGCCGGACCGCCCGCCGATCACGCTGCTGGCCCCAGGCGATGCCCGCGACCTCGACCTCTTTCCGCGGCTTAACCCGCAGGTGGTCGGCACCCGCACGGGCCAGGCCTGGGAGCAATGGGAGCTGCCGCGCGCCGCCCGCGACGGCCTGCTGCTGAGCCTGGGCAATACCGGCCCGCTGCTGGCCGGCGCGCGGCAGGCGGTGGTGATCCACGATGCCGGCGCCTTCGACACGCCGGACTCCTACTCCCTCGCCTTCCGGACCTGGTATCGCGCCATGCAGCGCGGCCTCGCCTGGCGCGGGGCGCGCATCCTGTCCGTCTCGCGCTTCTCGGCCGGGCGCATCGCGCATCACCTGCGCATCCCCGAGCCGCCGGCGACGCTGGAGGGCGGCGAGCACATCCTGCGCGAACCCGCCGATGCCGCCGTGCTGGGGCGCCATGGGCTGGAAGCGCGCCGCTACGCGCTGGTGGTCGGCACCGGCGCGGCCCACAAGAACCTCGCCGCGCTACAGGCGGCCATGGGGGCGCTGCACGCGCGCGGGCTGGTGCTGGCGGTGGCCGGCGCCAAGGACGCCGCGGTGTTCCGCGCCGGCTCCGACGCGCCGGCCGACATCCGCGCGCTGGGCCGGGTGAGCGACGCCGAATTGCGCGCGCTCTACGAGGGCGCGCTGTGCCTGCTCTTCCCCTCGCGCTACGAGGGCTTCGGCCTGCCGCCCGTCGAGGCCATGTGGTGCCGCTGCCCCGTGGTGGCCGCGCCGATGGGCGCGCTGCCCGAGGTCTGCGGCGACGCCGCGCTTTGGTTCGACGCCGCGCGCCCGGCCAGCCTGGGCGAGGCGGTGGCGACCCTGGCCGACGACGCCGCCCGCCGCGACGCGCTGGCCGATGCGGGCCACGCGCGCGCGCAATCCTTTTCCTGGGACGCGGCCGCGCGGCGGCTGCTGGGGTTCATCGCGCCATGAAGGTCGCCCTCATCCACGAATGGTTGGACAGCTACGCCGGCAGCGAGCGCGTGCTGGAGCAGATGATCCTCTGCTGGCCCGAGGCCGACCTCTTCGTGCTGTGCGACTTCCTGCCGGAGCATGAGCGCCACTTCCTGCGCGGGGTGGTGCCGCGCACCTCCTTCATCCAGCGCCTGCCCTTCGCGCGGCGGATGTTCCGCAACTACCTCCAGCTCATGCCGCTCGCGATCGAGCAGTTCGACCTGCGCGGCTACGACCTCGTCGTCTCCTCCTCCCACGCCGTCGCCAAGGGCGTGGTGACGGGGCCGGGGACGCGCCATGTCTCCTACGTCCATTCGCCGATGCGCTATGCCTGGGACTTGCAGGGGCAATACCTGCGGCAATCGGGGATGGAACGCGGGATCAAGGGCCTCTACACCCGCTGGCTGCTGCACCGGCTGCGCCTGTGGGATGCCGTCAGCGCCCAGCGGCCGGACGCGCTGCTGGCCAATTCCGCCTTCATCGCCGAGCGCATCCGCAAGGCGTGGCGGCGCGAGGCCGCGGTGCTGCACCCGCCGGTGGACGTGGCGGGCTTCCCCCTGGGCACCGGCCCGCGCGGGCATTTCGTCGTCGCCGCCCGCCAGGTGCCCTACAAGCGGGTGGAGCTGGTGGCGGAGGCGTTCAAGGCCATGCCCGACCTGCAACTGGTCATCGCCGGCGACGGCCCCTCCGCCCCGCTGGTGCGCGCCGCCGCTTCCGGCGCGCCCAACATCCAGGTGCTGGGCCGCGTGAGCCAGCCGCGGCTGGTGGAGCTGGTGCAGGGCGCCCGCGCCTTCGTCTTCGCCGCCGAGGAGGATTTCGGCATCGCCCTGGTCGAGGCCCAGGCCGCCGGCACGCCCCTGGTCTGCTACGGCCGCGGCGGCGCGGCGGACATCGTGCGCCCCGATACCGGCGTGCTCTTCGCCGAGCAGACGCCGGAGGCCATCATCGCCGCGGTGCGCGGCTTCGTGGCGGAGGAGGCGCGCTTCACCCCCCAGGCCTGCCGCGCCAATGCCGAGCGCTTCACCCCCGAAGCCTTCCGCAGGCGGCTGATGGAGCATTGCGCGTGATCTCGCTGGTCGTCGCCACCAGGGGCCGCGTCGCCGAGATCGGCGCCTTGTTCGAGAGCCTGGAGGGCCAGGAGCCGCCCTTCGAGGTGATCCTGGTGGACCAGAACGGGGATGGAAGGCTGGATGCGCTGGCCGCCGCCTGGGCCGGGCGCATCGCGCTGACCCATCTTCGCATGGCGGCCGCCAATGCCAATGCCGGCCGCAACCTGGGCCTGCGCCACGCGCGCGGCGCGCTGGTCGCCTTTCCCGATGATGACTGCGTCCTCAAGCACGGGACCCTGGCGCAGGTGCGCGCCGCCTTCGCCGAAGACCCCGCCCTGGCCGTGCTAACCGGCCCGGCGGAGGCGCCTGGCGGCGGGCTGGGCTCCGGCCGCTGGCGCGCCGAGGCCGGGCCGATCACCCTCGCCAACGTCTGGACCAGCGTGATCGAGTTCAACCTGTGGCTGCGGCGCGGTGTGGCGCTGGCACTGGGCGGCTTCGACGAGGGTATGGGCCCCGGCGCCCGCTTCGGCAGCGCCGAGGGCAACGACCTGGTCTGCCGTGCGCTCGCCGCCGGTCACGCCGCGCGCTACGAGCCGGCGCTGCGCGTGGTCCACCCCGACAAGCGCCTGACGCCGGAGGCGGTGGAGCGCGCCGGGCGCTACGGCCTGGGCCTGGGCTTCGCGCTGCGGCGGCATGGCGTGCCGGTGGGGACCTGGGCGCCCTTCCTCTACCGCCCGCTGGCCGGGGCCGCGCTGTCGCTGCTGCGCGGGCGCGGCCTGCACGCGCGCTACTACTGGGCCACCGCGAAGGGCCGGTGGCAGGGGATGCGCGCCGCGCCCCTGCCGCCGCCGGGGCCGCTGGCATGACCGCGAACCACTCGGTCACTTGGGCGCGCACGGCGCGCCCCGCCGCCCAACCGCCCTTCCAGCCAGCACACCATCGGCGCGGCGCAGCCAAGGCCGCGGCTGCGGCCGCCCGGCGCCTGAGGGCAGGAGGAATCCTCATGCGGGCCTCCCCGCGGGACGCG
>JBEQBS010000362.1:0-3231 GCA_041639675.1 Rubritepida sp.
TGGCGGCCGCGGCGGCGGAGGGCGGCGGCATCGGCCTGCTGCTGGGCGGCGACCCGGAGGCCGATGGCTGGCTGGTCGAGCCCGCCTCGGCGGGGCGGCTGGCCGATCCGTCCTGGCGGGTGTTGCAGCGGCGCGGCCGGCGGGTGGCCGGGCCATGGCGCCTGACCTGGCGCGCCGGGGAGGGGGCATTGGTGCTGGAGCCGTGACGCCGGCGCGGCGTCAGCCCAGCACCGCCCAATCCTGCGCCGTCATCTCGCCCAGGAAGCGCGTCAGCGTCGCCCGCAGCGGCGCGAAGCCGGCGGCGCGCTCGATCCGCGCCTCATCCATGTAGAGGGCGCGCGCGATCTCCAGCTGCACCACGTGCACCCCCTCGCGCGGCCGGCCATAGGCGCGGGTGATGTAGCCGCCGGCATAGGGGTCGTTGCGGCGCAGGCTCAGCCCCAGCCGTTGCAGCGCGGCCTCGATGGCGCGCACGGCGCGGGGGTTGGCGGCGGTGCCATGGGCATCGCCCAGCACGATGTCGGGCAGGGGCGGGCCGCCGGGGTGGCTGGGCATGGAATGGCAATCCAGCACCAGGCAGGCGCCGAAGCGCTCCCGCGTCTCGCCGATCAGGGCGCGCAGGGCGGCGTGGAAGGGCTCCCAGCAGCCGCGCACCCGCTGCTCCGCCTCGGGGAAGGAGAGGCGGCGGCGGTAGATGGGCTCCCCGCTGGCGACGATGCGCGCGATGGTGCCCAGCCCGGCGCCCACGCGCGGGCTGGCGCTGTTCACCCAGGCGGGCAGGGGGGCGTCGAACATGCCCGGGTCCAGCTCCCAGGGCTCGCGGTTCAGGTCGCACCAGGCGCGCGGCAGGCTGGCGGCCAGCAGCGGCAGGCCCATGGCCGGGGCGGCGCCGAACAGCTCCTCCACGAAGGCGTCCTCGCTCTTGCGCAGCGAGACGGGGTCGAGCCGGGCGGCGGCCAGGAACTCCTCCGGGTAGTGGCGGCCGCTATGGGCCGAGACGAGCACGAGCGGCGCCGCCTGCGCGGCGGGGCGCAGCAGCGTGAAGGGCTCGGGGGCGTGGACGGGCAGGTCCATGCGCCCCTTATACGTCACAGCCCCGCGGAATCGAGCCGCAGGATCGCCCGCGCCAGCGCCTGGGCGCGCGGCACCAGGGAGGCGACGTCCAGCCATTCCTCCGGGCTGTGGGCATTGCCGCCGATGGGCCCCACCGCGCAGATCGTGGGCGCGCCCTGCGCCGCGGTGAAGCCGGAATCGGCGCAGCCGCCGCTGAACATGCCCTCGGGCGGGGTGTCCGACGCCTCGCGGTAGAGGGCGAAGAGGCGCCTCGCGGCGTCGTCCTGCGTCAGCGGCAGGAACTCGCCCCTGATGGTCAGCGTCGCGCGGGTGCCGGGCACGAAGGCACGCGCGACGATGCCCTCGATGGCGGCCATCACCTCGGCGCGGTCGGCGGGCTCGACGTAGCGCAGGTCAATCTGGAGCTGAGCATGGGGCGCGACCGTGTTGACGCTCTGACCGCCGGAGACGAGGCCCACATTGAGCGTGATGCCGCGCTTCAGGTCGGTCAACGCATGGATGGCCGTGACCTTGGCCGCCAGCTCGCCGATGGCGCTGATCCCGGCCTCGAAGTTGCCGCCCGAATGCGCGGCCTTGCCCTCGATCTCCACCGCCATGAAGACGCCGCCCTTGCGGCCCGTCACCACCCCGTTGCCCGGCCGGCCCGGCTCGCTGTTGAAGACCACGCGGGCGTCGCGCGCCTGCGCCTCGATCACCGCGCGGCCCTCGGGGGAGCCGATCTCCTCGTCGCCGGTGAAGAGACCCACCAGCGGGCCGGGCGCGCCGCCATGCTTCGCGAAGGCGGCGAGGACGAACATGTTCATCACCAGCCCGGCCTTCATGTCGGCCACGCCCGGCCCGAAGGCGTGCCCGCCCTCGACGCGGAAGGGCCGGCGCTGCGGCTCGCCCTTGGGGAAGACCGTGTCGCGGTGGCCCATCAGCACGATCTGCTCGGCGCGGTTGCCGCGCGCCTTCGCAGCGCCTTCGTGGGGCAGGATGGCGCGCAGGCAGTCGCCATGGCGCTCGCCGGGGGTGGTTTCCACCTGGAGGCCGTTCGCCTCGCAGAAGGCGCGGATCTGCGCGCCCACCGCATCCACCCCGGCCTTGTCGTAGGAGCCGCCATCGGTGTTGACCATCGCCTCCAGCGCCGCGAGCATCGCGCCCTGCTGGGTGGCAAGCCAGGTGGTGATGGCGGATTCGGTGGTCATGCGGCTCTCCTTGCCGGCGCATCCTGCATGACGGGCGCCTCCACGGGAAGTCATCGGCTTCCCATGCATGGCACGGTGACTTCCGGCACGCGCGGCATTACATGGCGCTCCGCATGCAAGGACCATCCGGGATTGACCAGGGGACCATCGGCTTGCTGACTCGCCGCTCCATCCTCGCCGCCGCCATGCTGCCGGGCGCCGCCCTGGCCGCGCCGCCCCCCCCGCGCGAGGCGCGGCGGCTGGCGGTGCAGTTCGCCCATACGGGCGCCTGGTTCCGCGGCCCCTACAGCGGCCCGCGCGGCTACGACCCCCAGGCCATCGCCGAGTTCAGCCAGGTCTGCGGCGACTGGCGCGCCAACGAGGTCCGCCCCTTCGACCCCGCCCTGCTGGATCAGCTCTGGCAGCTCGGCCGGCGCATCGGGGTGGGGCAGTTCGCCTGCGTCTCCGGCTACCGCTCGCCGCGCACCAATGCGCTGGTGGGCGGCGCGGCCGGCAGCCGGCACTTGGAGGCGAAGGCGGTGGACATCTGGCTGGGCCGCGACAAGCTCGGCGAGGCCATCGAGGCCGCGCGCGCCATGAAGGCCGGCGGCGTCGGCGCCTATGCCACCTGGATCCATTTGGATACCGGGGCGGAGCGCTTCTGGGACCGCCGCAGCGGCGAGGGCGAGGCCGAGACCTCCATGCCGCGCCTGCCGCCCGAGGCGGCGCCCTTCGTGCGGGGCCGTTCCTGGATGATCCTGGAGCCGCTGGAGCGGCAGAACGGCGTGGCCAACCCCTTCTTCACGCCGCCGCGGGTGCTGAACCTCCGGTAGCGGGAATCCGCATTCATCCCGATTCATATGCTGCGCGCGCCGGGCCATCTGCGCCCCGCACGACGCGAGAGACCCTGAGCATTGCCCTCCCGACGCCTGTTCCTGGGCGCGGTGGCCGCGCTGGCCCTGCCGGCGCCCGCCATCGCCGCCCGCCGCCA
>JBEQBS010000363.1:0-3189 GCA_041639675.1 Rubritepida sp.
GCACCTTGGGGTTCACCTCCTCCACCGCGCCCTTCGGCAGGGTGCCGAGCTGGAAGGGGCCGTAGGACACGCGCAGCAGCCGCGACACCTCCAGCCCCAGGAAGGCCATGATGCGCCGCACCTCGCGGTTCTTGCCCTCGTGCAGGGCCACGGTCAGCCAGGCATTGTCGCCCTTTCGGCTGTCCAGCGCCGCCTCCACCGGGGCGTAGCGCACGCCCTCCACCGTCACGCCCTTCGCCAGCGCGGCCAGCGCGCGCTCGTCCACATGGCCGAAGACGCGGACGCGGTAGCGGCGGATCCAGTCATTCGCCGGCAACTCCAGCCGCCGCGACAGCGCGCCGTCATTGGTCAGCAGCAGCAGCCCCTCCGAGGAGAAGTCCAGCCGGCCGACGCTGATGAGGCGCGGCAGGCCCGGCGGCAGGCGGTCGAACACCGTGGGCCGCCCCTCGGGGTCCTTGTGGGTGGTCATCAGCCCCGCGGGCTTGTGGAAGCGGAACAGCCGGGTGCGCTCGGGCTCGTGCACCGCGCGGTCATCCACCTGCACCACGTCGCCGGGCGCGACGAAGGTGGCGGGCTGGGCGATCACGGCGCCATTCAGCTTGATGCGCCCCTCGGCCACCAGCTTCTCGGCATCCCTTCGCGAGCACACGCCGGCGCGGGCCAGCCACTTGGCGATGCGTTCCCCGGCGCCGCGTTCCGCGGTGCCGGGGAACGCATCGTCGCCCGGCCGGTCCGCGCCTCCGCGCCCTTCGGCGCTCCGGCGACCGGACGGGGGGCGCCGCGTCGTGCCGTCATCATCCTCAGCCACGGCACGCCTCCACGAAGCCTTGCAGGATCAGCGGGTCCGCGGGGTCCACCGCGTATTCCGGGTGCCACTGCACCCCCAGCGCCCAGCGGTGCCGCGCGCTCTCGATGCCTTCCACCAGCCCGTCGGGCGCGCGGGCATTCACCACCACGCCATCCGGCACCGCCCGCACCGCCTGGTGGTGGGCGCTGTTCACCGCCATGCGCGCCGCGCCGGTGATGCGCGCCAGCAGCGTGCCGGCTTCCACCAGGATGTCGTGCCCCGGCTCGGTGCGCGGGTTGGGCTGCTCATGGGCGATGGCGCTCGGCGCCTCCTCGGGGATGTGCTGGATCAGCGTGCCGCCCAGCGCCACCGCCAGCAGCTGCTGCCCGCCGCAGATGCCCAGCACCGGCATGTCCCGCGCCAGGGCGGCGCGCGTGGCCGCGACCTCGAAATCGGTGCGGCCGGGCTTCAGCGTGGCCCTGGGGTGCAGGGGTTCGTCGCCCCACAGCGCCGGGTCCACGTCGAAGGCGCCGCCGGTCACCAGCAGCCCGTCCAGCCGCCCCAGGTAGTCCAGCGCCAGGGAGGGCTCGTGCGGCAGGGCCACCGGCAGGCCGCCGGCCTGGGCGACGGCGGAGAAGTAGTTCTGCCGCAGCGCGTACCAGGGCAGCCTGGACCAGCCGCCGGCGGGTTCGCAGTCCAGCGTCAGGCCGATCAGGGGTCTGCTCATGCGCCCTGGCTTACGCGCGGCCTTCCCTGCCGTCCAGCATCGCGGCACAAGCGCGGGCATGATGGAGCTGGCCCTGGAGGAGGCGCGCGCCGCCGCCGCGCGCGGCGAGGTGCCGGTGGGCGCGGTGGTGAGCGACGCGCAGGGCCGCGTGCTGGCCCGCGCCGGCAACGAGGTGGAGGCCCGCCAGGACCCCACCGCGCATGCCGAGCTGCTGGCGATGCGCGAGGCCGCGCGCGCCCTGGGCGGCAAGCACCTGGCCGGCTGCACCCTGACGGTGACGCTGGAGCCCTGCCCGCTGTGCGCCGCGGCCGCCAGCCTGTTCCGGGTGCGGCGCGTCCTCTTCGGCGCCTATGACCCGAAATCCGGCGGCGTGGAGCACGGGGCGCGCGTCTTCAGCCGCCCGCAATGCCACCATGCGCCCGAGGTGGTGGGCGGCGTGCGCGAGGCCGAGGCGGCGGCGCTGCTGCACGGCTTCTTCGCCGCGCTCCGCCGGGCGGGATGACGCCCCGCCCGCCGCCCTACCCGGCGCGCGTCAGGCGCAGCACCGGGGCCGGCGGGCCACGACGGGGCATCAGCAGCCCATCCACCCGCCGGGCCAGCACCGGGTCCTCCATGCGCACCAGCGCGAGGATGCCGCGCACGCGCTCCTCCCGCCGCCGGTGGGTGAGCAGGTGGGCGGCCGCCCAGTAGCGGGTGGCGCGCCTCTCGGCCTCGGTCATCCTCGTCTCCCGTCGCATCCCCGCCCATCTGGCACGGGGCTGCGACAGGAACGGTCAGGCCCGCCGCCGTGCGCCCCGCAGCAGCGCCAGCGCCGCGATGCCGGCCAGCCCGGCGGCCGCGGTGGCCAGCGGGTGGATCTGCGCCTCCAGGAACAGCGATGTCCGCCGCGCCGGCGGGCCGCCCAGGGAGGAGGTCTCGGCCAGGTCCTCGCGCGGGGCATAGAGGTTGTCCCGCCGGGCGGCGCGGCCGGGCTGGTCGCTTTCCTGGGTGGGCCGCGCGACGAGCTGCATCGCCAGGTCGGTCAGGCGCGGGGCCAGCTTGCCGGCCACGGCGATGGCCGCGCCGCCGCCGCCCACCGTGATGTCGCGCACCGGATGGGTGCAGGCATGCAGGATGGCGCGGGCCACCAGCCGCGGGTGATAGGCCGGCGGCGGGTTGCGGGTGCCGGGGCTGCCCAGCAGGTTGCGCGCATGCTCCATGAAGGGGGTGTCAATGGCGGAGGGCTTGACCAGCGTGACGCTGACATCCTGCCCCTTCATCGCCGCCTCCATCCGCAGCGCGTCCGTCAGCGCCTTCACCGCGAACTTGGCGGCGCAATAGGGGCCCTGCAGGGCGATGGCGCGCTCGCTCAGCACCGAGCCGATGTTCACCAGCGCCCCGCCCTGCGGGCCGAAGCCGCGCAGCGCCGCCAGCGAGCCATGCAGCACGCCCCAGTAGGTGACGTCGAAGAGGCGGCGCTGGTCGGCCTCCGGCACCTTGTCCAGCCGGCCGTAGATGAAGGCGCCGGCATTGTTCACCCAGGAATCGAAGCCGCCGAAGGCGTCCTGCGCGGCCTGGGCGGCGCGGGCATGGGTCTCGGCCTCCGCCACGTCGCCCGCGCAGGGCACGGCGCCCGGCCCCAGCTCCGCCACCAGGCGCGCGAGCGCATCGGCGTTGCGGGCGACGAGGACGAGGC
>JBEQBS010000364.1:0-3224 GCA_041639675.1 Rubritepida sp.
GGGCTGGAGGGGGTGGCGCTGGCGCTGGAGCCCGCCGCCGCCGGCCAGCGCTTCGCCAGCACGCTGGAAGGCCCGGCGACGGTGCTGGTGGCGGATTTCGGCGGCGGCACCTCCGACTTCTCCGTGCTGCGCTTCGACGGCACGGATGTGCGCGCCCTGGGCCATGCCGGGCTGGGCCTGGCGGGCGATGCGCTGGACTTCCGCATCATTGACCACGCCCTGTCGCCGCTGCTGGGCAAGGGCTCCTCCTACACGGTGATGGGCAAGCCCATGCCGGTGCCGGCGGGCTGGTATGCCTCCTTCGCGCGCTGGCACCTGCTGTCGCTGATGCGCGCGCCGAAGGTGCTGCGCGACATCGAGGCGGTGAGCCGCACCGCCGACCACCCGGAGCGCCTGCACGCCCTGGTGCGGCTGATCGAGGACGAGGCGGGCTACGCGCTCTACCAGGCGGTGTCCGGCGCCAAGGCCGCGCTCTCGCGCGCGGAGTCCACCATCATTGACTTCGCGCATGAGGGCACGCGGCTGGTGGCGGAGGTGACGCGCGCGCAGTTCGAGGGCTGGATCGCGCCGGAGCTGCGCCGAATCGGCCAGGCGGTGGATGCCGCGCTGGCCGATGCCGGCACGGACCGGGTGGACCGCGTCTTCCTCACCGGCGGCACCTCGCTGGTGCCGGCCATCCGCCGCCTGTTCGAGGAGCGCTTCGGCGCCGCGCGGGTGGCGGCGGGCGGCGAGTTCGTCTCGGTCGCCGAGGGGCTGGCGCTGATGGGCGCCCAGGCCGCAGCATCGGCGGCATGACCGAGGACCCCGCCTTCCAGGCCCGCCAGCTCATCCGCGCCGCGCGCGGCGCCACGCTCGCCACCCAGGCCGGTGGCCAGCCCTTCGCCAGCCTGGTGACGCCCGCCACCGCGCCGGACCTGTCCATCCTGCTGTGGCTCTCCACGCTGAGCGAGCATACGCGCCAGCTGGGCCGCGAGCCGCGCTGCGCCCTGCTCTTCGCCGGCGAGGCGGAGGGGCCGAACCCGCAGACGGCGCCGCGCGTCACCGTCACCGGCCTGGCGGAGCGCATCGAGGACGCCGCGCTCAAGGCCCGCTGGCTGGCGCGCCACCCCTATGCCGCCCTTTATGCCGATTTCGCGGATTTCGGCCTGTGGCGGGTGCGGCCCCAGGCGGTGCTGCTGGTGGGCGGCTTCGCCCGCGCCACCCGCCTGCGCGCCGATGCCCTGGCGCCGGGCCACGAGGCCATCGCGGCGGCGGAGCCGGAGATCATCGCCCACATGAACGGGGACCACGCCGATGCCGTGGCCGCCATCGCGCGGATGCTGGGCGGCGGCGGGGGGGCCTGGCGCATGGCGGCGGTGGACCCCGAGGGCTGCGACCTGGCGCTGGGCGATGCCGTGCTGCGCCTGCCCTTCGCCGCCCCCGCCCGCACCCCCGATGCGGTGCGCATGGAGCTGGTCCGCGCCAGCCGCGCCGCGAGAGGTTGAGCGCCCCGCAAGGCTTTGTTGCACCTGCGTTCACACTCGGTTGACCAGCCGCCGGGGCTGGCCGTATTTCCGCCGCAACCGTATCGGATTGCGAGCGCCGCCGGGGCGCCCCGCGCCGCCGGCCGAACGCAAGACTGGGAACACCGCATGTCCGCACTCGCCGGCACCGGCGTCGCCGCCGCCCACGTGGTCCACGCCAACCTGTCCGCCCCGGCGCTGGTGCAGCACGCGCTTTCCCGCAACGAGGGCCGGCTTTCGGCCGATGGCGCCTTCATCGCCATCACCGGCCAGCACACGGGCCGTTCCGTGCAGGACAAGTTCGTGGTGGATGACCCCGCGGTGACGGACGAGGTCTGGTGGGGCAAGGTCAACCAGAAGATGGACCCGGCGAGGTTCGCGGGCCTCGCCGCCAAGGTGCGCGGCTGGCTGGGCGCGCGCCCCGTGCTGTTCACCCAGGACCTGTATGCTGGCGCCGACCCGGCGCACCGCATCCGCGTGCGCCTCGTCACCACCAATGCCTGGCACGCCATGTTCGCGCGCAACATGTTCATCCGCCCGCCCGCGGATGAGCTGGAGGGCTTCGCGCCCGACTTCACCATCCTGCACGCCCCGGAATACGAGGCCGACCCGGCCACGGATGGCTGCCGCACCTCCACCTGCATCGCGCTGAGCTTCGCGGCCAGGACCATCCTGATCGCCGGCACGAGCTATGCCGGCGAGATCAAGAAGAGCATCTTCACCGTGATGAACTGGCTGCTGCCGGCGCGCGGCGTGCTGCCCATGCATTGCTCCGCCAATGTGGGCAAGGCCGGCGACACGGCGCTGTTCTTCGGCCTGTCGGGCACCGGCAAGACCACGCTGAGCAGCGACCCCGAGCGCGCGCTGATCGGCGATGACGAGCATGGCTGGAGCGACACCGGCGTCTTCAACTTCGAGGGCGGCTGCTACGCCAAGGTCATCAAGCTGAGCCAGGAGGCCGAGCCGCAGATCTGGAACGCCTCGCACCGCTTCGGCACGGTGCTGGAGAACGTGGTGGCCGACGAGCGCGGCGTGCTGGACCTGGACGACAACAGCCTCACCGAGAACACGCGCTCCTGCTATCCCATCGAGTTCATCCCCGGCACGGCGCCGGGCGGGGTGGCCGGCCTGCCGAAGAACGTGGTGATGCTCACGGCCGATGCCTTCGGCGTGCTGCCGCCCATCGCCAAGCTGTCACCCGCCCAGGCCATGTACCACTTCCTGTCCGGCTACACCGCGCGCGTGGCGGGCACGGAGAAGGGGCTGGGCAAGGAGCCGCAGGCGACCTTCTCCACCTGCTTCGGCGCCCCCTTCCTGCCGCGCCACCCCGAGGTCTATGGCAAGATGCTGGCCGAGCGCATCGCGCGCGACGGCGCCGATTGCTGGCTGGTGAACACCGGCTGGACCGGCGGCGCCTATGGCACCGGCTCGCGCATGAGCATCAAGCACACCCGCGCCCTGCTGCGCGCGGCGCTGGATGGTTCGCTGGCGCAGGTGGAGTTCGTGCAGGACCCCTTCTTCGGGCTGATGATCCCCAAGTCGGTGCCCGGCATCCCCGCCGAGGTGCTGAACCCGCGCGACGCCTGGGCCGACAAGGCCGCCTATGACCGCACGGCGCGCGAGCTGGTGGCCCGCTTCGAGGCGAATTTCGAGACCTTCGCCGGCGCCGTCGGCGAGGACGTGAAGGCCGTGGCGATCAAGGCTGCGGCGTGAGCCGTTCGG
>JBEQBS010000365.1:0-3219 GCA_041639675.1 Rubritepida sp.
CGCCCTCGGCATTGCCGAGGCCGGCCACCATCCGCAGCCCGAGGCGCAGCGCGAGCCGCCCGCCTGCCGCCGGCTCCAGCGTGCAGTCCCAGCGCGAGGCGTTGACACAGACGGGGCGCACCTCGACGCCATGCTCGCGCGCGTCGCGCACCACCTGCGCGGGGGCGTAGAAGCCCATCGGCTGGCTGTTCAGCAGCGCCGCGCAGAACACCTCGGGATGGTGGCACTTCACCCAGGCGGAGGCGTAGGCGATCAGCGCGAAGCTCGCCGCGTGGCTCTCCGGGAAGCCGTAGCTGCCGAAGCCCTCGATCTGGCGGAAGGTGCGCTCGGCGAAGTCGCGCGTGTAGCCGCGCGCCACCATCCCCCCGATCAGCTTGTCGCGGAATTTGCTGACGCCGCCGGTCAGCTTGAAGGTCGCCATGCTCCGCCGCAGCGCATCCGCCTCGCCCGGCGTGAAGCCGGCGCAGACGATCGCCACCTGCATCGCCTGTTCCTGGAACAGCGGCACGCCGAGCGTCTTGCCGAGCACGCGCGCGAGCTCCGGCGTCGGGAAATCCACCGCCTCCGTGCCCTCGCGCCGGCGCAGATAGGGGTGGACCATGTCGCCCTGGATCGGGCCGGGGCGGACGATCGCCACCTGGATGACCAGGTCGTAGTAGCTGCGCGGGCGCATCCGCGGCAGCATCGCCATCTGCGCCCGGCTCTCGATCTGGAAGGTGCCGAGCGTGTCGGCGCGGCGGATCATCGCGAAGGTCGCCGGGTCCTCCGGCGGGATCGCCGCCATGTCGAGGACGACGCCCTTGTGCGCCTCCAGCAATTCGAAGCCGCGGCGCAGGCAGCCGAGCATCCCGAGGCCCAGCACATCCACCTTCATGAAGCCGAGCTCGTCGATGTCGTCCTTGTCCCATTCCACCACCTGCCGCCCGGCCATGGCGGCGGGGCTGACGGGCACCAGCTCGTCCAGCCGGTCGCGCGTCAGCACGAAGCCGCCGGGATGCGTGCCGAGCTGGCGCGGAAAGCCGATCAGCTCGCGCGCGAGGTCGAGGGCGAGGCGCAGGCGCCGGTCGGCAGGATCGAGGTTCAGCTCCGCCGCGTGGTCCTCCGTCACGCCCTCCGCGTCCCAGCCCGAGACCTGGCTGGCGAGCGCGCCGGTGACGTCCTCCGGCAGGCCGAGCGCCTTGCCGACATCGCGCACCGCGCCGCGCGCGCGATAGCGCATCACGGTGGCGCAGAGCGCGGCGCGGTCGCGGCCGTAGCGGGCATAGACCCACTGGATCACCTCCTCCCGCCGCTCGGCCTCGAAATCCACGTCGATGTCGGGCGGCTCGCGGCGTTCCGCGGAGACGAAGCGCTCGAACAGCAGGCCGGAGCGCACCGGGTCCACCGAGGTGATGCCGAGGACGTAGCAGACGGCGGAATTGGCGGCGCTGCCGCGGCCCTGGCAGAGGATGCCCTCGCGCCGCGCCTGCGTGACGATGGTGCGGACGGTGAGGAAATAGGGCGCGTAGTCCAGCTCGCCGATCAGGCGCAGCTCGTGGCGGAGCTGCGCCGTCACGTCCTCGGGCACGCCTTCCGGATAGCGGCCGGGCGCGGCCTCCCACACCAGCCGCTCGAGCGCGGCCTGCGGGGTGAGGGACGGATCCTCGATCTCGTCCGGATACTGGTAGCGGAGCTCGTCCAGCGCGAAGCGGCACTGCGCAGCGATCTCGCCGCTGCGCGCCACCGCCTCCGGATGCCGGCGCAGCAGCCGCGCCATCTCCTCCGGCGCGCGCAGATGCCGGTCGGCGAGGCGTTCCAGCCGGTGCCCCGCCGTCTCGATCGTGAGTCCCTCGCGGATGCAGGTCAGCACGTCCTGCAGCGGGCGGCGCTGCGGCGCGTGGTAGAGCACGTCGCCGGTCGCGACCGTGGCCACCCGCGCCGCCCGCGCGGCCTCCGCCAGGCCGTGCAGGCGCACCGCCTCGCCGGGGCGGCGGCGCGGTGTCAGCGCGAGATGGGCGCGGCGGCCGAAGGCCTCGCGCATCCTGCCGAGACGGGCGACGAGGGTAGCATCGGGCGCCTCCGCCAGCAGGACGGGCAGCAGGCCCTCGCCCCCGGTGGCGAGGTCCTCCCAGCCCAGCGCGAAGCCGCGATGCCCCGCCCGCGCCTTGCCGAGGGTGAGCAGCCGGCAGAGCCGGCCATAGGCGGCGCGGTCGGTCGGATAGGCGAGCAGCGCGGCCCCGTCCTCGAGGTCGAGCCGGCAGCCCACCACCAGCCGCACGCCGCTCTCCCGCGCGGCGCGATGCGCGCGCACCATCCCGGCGAGGGTATTGCGGTCGGCGACGCCGATCGCCGCGTAGCCGAGCGCGGCGGCGGTGGCGAACAACTCCTCCGGATGGCTGGCGCCGCGCAGGAAGGAGAAGTTCGTGGTGACCGCCAGCTCGACATAGGCGCCCGTCGGGGCGCTCATGACGTGCGGACGAAGGTTTCACCTTCGTCCCTCAGCCGCCGGCGCTGCGCTTGGCTTTTGCCGCATGGGCGGCGGCGCCCGTTCGGGCGCTCGGCCCGCATGGCGGGCCGCAGGTGATGGCCGTGCCCGCTGGCGCTCATGGCTTGCGGTGGTGTGGGCTGGCCGAGGGCGCCGGCGCGCCGGGGCGGCGCATCAGCACATAGCCCGCGCGTTCCAGGTGCCGGACCAGGCGCTCGGCGGTGATGCGCGCCATCGCCTCGTCGGCATGGTGCACGCGCTTCCGGCCGTCGTAGCGCAGCCCGTAGGAGAGGGTGTCGGCGATCTCCTCGGGCGTGGCCGGGCGCAGCTCGTCGGGCAAGGGCATCTCCTCGTCGCGGGGGGTCAGAACAGGCCGTGCAGGAACCAGGCGAGGTCGCCGCTCGCCGGGTCGGCGCCGTCGCCGCGGCGATAGAGCCAGAAGCGCTGCCCCGCCTCGTCCTCCACGGCCCAGTAGTCGCGCACCGCATGCCGCTCGCCCTCGCGGCGCCACCACTCGCCGGCGACGCGCTCCGGCCCGTCGGCGCGGCGGATGCGGTGGCGCACGCCGCGCCAGGTGAAGGCGGCGGGCGGGTGGTCGGGCATGGCGGAAAGCGCCTCGACCCGGTGCGGCGGGGTGAGCAGCCGCACCGGCCGTCGCAGCCCAGGCGGCCAGCCGCCGGCCGCCGGCTCCATCGGCGCGGCGCGGCGGGTGGCGCGTTCCGGCACGCCGGAGGCCACCGGCAGCACCCGGAAGA
>JBEQBS010000366.1:0-3208 GCA_041639675.1 Rubritepida sp.
GCGGTCCCGGTGCTTGAAGGGCAGGATCAGCGCCCTGGCGCCGTCATCGTAGCGCAGCGCGGCGCGGGCTTGGGCGAAGGCCGGCGGCCGCGCCACGCAGGCGGGGCACAGGCGGCCGCCCTCCACCGCCTCGCCCTGCATGGCGTGCACGAAGGGCACGCCGCAGCACAGGCATTGCGGGGCCGCCAGCAGCGACAGCCGCCCGAAGCAGGCCGGGCAGGCGCCGCCCTGCTCCGCCACCGGCGCATCGCACAGCAGGCAGGCGGGCGGGAACAGGGCATCCAGCGCCCAGCGCCCCCACGCCCGGCCCGGCGCCCTACCAGGCGCCGAAGCGCGCATCGCCGTCGCGGGCCACGCCATGCACCAGCTCCACCTCCCAGCGGAGGTACTCGTGCATGGCGGCTTCCTGGCCGCTGTTGCGGTCATAGGGGCGCAGGTACCAGTCCACGCAGGCCTCGTCCTCCGGGTGGTGGCGGTCGCTGGCCAGGGGCAGGCCGGCGGCGCGCCAGGCCGCCACGCCGCCATGGAGCACCCGCGCGCCCGGGATTTCCGCCGCCGCGAGCTCGGCCAGGATGGGGTCGGGCGCCGTCACCACCACGGGCCTGGCGAAGCCGGGGATGCGGCCGCGCACCGCCCAGCGGCTGCCGGGGATGTGCGCGGCGCGGAAGTCAATCGAGCGCGCGAGATCCACCACCTGCACGGCCTCGCCCAGCGCGGCCAGTTCGCGGGGCGTCACGGATGGCACGGGGCGGTGCTCCGGCACCTCCGGCCGCCAGGGGCCCGGTTCCAGCGGGCCGTCCAGCGGGTCGCTCACCACCAGCACCTCCCAGCCGCCCAGCTGGCGCAGCCAGGCGCCGGCCATGCGGGCGCGCACCCCCTCGCCATCCGCCAGGATGATGCGCGCGCCGCGGGCGGCCACCCATTGGTCGGTGGCCTGGATGAGCTGCCCGCCCGGCGCGTGGCGGAAGCCGGGGATATGGCCGGCCGCATATTCCTCCGGCGTGCGGACATCCAGCGCGTAGGTCGTGCGGTCCTGCGCGGCCAGCAGCGCCGTGGCCTCCGCGCGGGTGACGCTGCCCACCCCGTGCATCGCCGCGAAGGCTTCCGCCCGCTCGCGCGCCAGGGCGGCGCTGCGCGGCGTGCCGGGCGCGAAGGCGCGGGTGGCGCCCTTCTCCGTCTCGAAGCCGGCCAGCTCCCAGCCCATGGTGCCGTTGCGCAGCGCCACCACCCGGTTCGGCACGCCGGCGCGGCGCAGGCTTTCCGCGCCCATGATGGAGCGGGTGCGGCCGGCGCAGTTCACCACGATGGTGGTGGCGGGGTCGGGCACCAGCTCCGCGATGCGATACGCGAGTTCCCCGCCCGGCACGTTCACCGCGCCGGGGATGGTCATCTTCACGAACTCATCCATCGGGCGGCTGTCGAGGATGACGTGCGGCGCCCCGGACTTCACCAGCGCGTCCAGCTCCGCCGGGTCCAGGCTTTCGGTGCCGTGGTGGTGCTCCACCCACTCGCCGAAGGCCTTGGAGGGGACGTGGACGCCGCTGAACAGGGTGAAGGCATCCGCCGGGTCGCCCTCCAGCACGGACACGTCGGTGCAGCCGATGCCGCGCAGGTATCCGGCCAGCCGCGCCGCATGGCCCTCGCCGCCATCCACGCAGACGACCGGGATGCCGCGCTTCGGCAGCAGGGCGCGGGCGCGCAGCTCCTTCTTCGAGAGCGGGCAGGGCACCGCCCAGAACAGGTGCGAGCGGCCGAACTCCCCCTCCTCCCGCGCATCCAGGATCGCCAGCTCGCCGCCCCTCGCCAGCAGCGCCTTCAGCGCCTGCGGCGCGATGGCGCGCGGCCGGTCCGCGCCGGGCTCCGCCCCGCGATCGGAACCATCGGGCGGCCGATCCGCGCTCCGCTCCGCTCCACGATCGGAACCATCGGGCGGCCGATCCGCGCTCCGCTCCGCTCCGCGATCGGAACCATCCGGCGGCCGATTCACGCTCCGCTCCGCTCCGCGATCGGACGCGGGCGGCGTCACTGGTCCTTGCCCGCCGTCGGCTTCATGTGGGCCTTGTTGTAGAGGCTCACCTCGCCCGTCGCGTCGTCGAAGGCGCGGCGGCCATCCAGCCGCTCCAGCGCCAGGCCGTACATGTGCAGGTGGCGCGTGGGCCGCGCGCCGGTGGTGTGGATGGAGTGGATGTCCTCCGGCATCAGGCAGATCCCCCGCCCGGGCTCCACCATCACCTCCTCGCGCACGCGCATCTCGCAGCGCGCGGGGTCGGAGCCGTCATCCACGCGGTCATAGACCTTGTTCAGCTCCTGCCCGTCCACCGCCACCACCACGGCCCAGGTGGTGTGGTCATGCGGCTTGGTGCTGTTCCCCGGGTTCAGCGCGTTGAGGTAGAGGGCGAAGCGGTTCCCCTCCTCCTCGCGCAGCAGGTAGCGGTTGGAGCCCTTCTCGCCATCCGGCGGCGGCGGGAACTCGGCCGACGGGAACAGGTGCTCCTGCGCCGCCAGCGCCAGCAGCTCGGCGCGGATCGCCTCCAGGGCCTCCCGCGTCACGCCCATGCGGGCCTCGATCTCGCGCACGCGGCCCACGGCGGCGGCCACGGCGGCGGCGCGGGCCGCCTTCACGTCCATCTGGTTCATGCGTCCGGTTCCCTTCCCTTGCCGGGGCGGAACGCTATCGCCGCTTGCGCCGGGGCGCCAGCCGCCGCATCTGCCCCGCCATGGAGCCGATCTTCGACCGCCGCCTCGTCGCCCTGCGCCGCCAGCGCGCGAGCGCGCGGGTGGCCGATGTCGCGCCCATCCTGCACGCCGCGGCGGAGCTGCTGCTGGACCGGCTGGACGACACCACCCGCCGCTTCGCCCGCGCGCTGGATGTCGGCGGGCGCGGCGTGGTGGCGCCGCTGCTGCGCGCGCGGGGGGTGGAACAGGTGGTCTCCATGGACCTCGCTCCCGGCATGGCGGCGCGGGCCGGCGGCACGCCGGTCGTGGCGGATGAGGAATGGCTGCCCTTCGCCGATGCCTCCTTCGACCTCGTGGTGGCCTCGCTTTCCCTGCACACCGTCAACGACCTGCCTGGCGCCCTGGTGCAGCTGCGCCGCGCCCTGGCGCCGGACGGGCTGCTGCTGGCCAGCCTGCCCGGGCTGGGCACGCTGCACGCCCTGCGCGGCGCCCTGGCCGAGGCCGAGGCGGCGCTGCGCGGCGGCGTCGCCCC
>JBEQBS010000367.1:0-3201 GCA_041639675.1 Rubritepida sp.
GTCACCTCGTAGGAGGGCTGGGCGATGCACGGGCCGACCACGGCGACGATGCGCGCCCGCCGCGCGCCAAGCGATTCCATCAGATCCAGCGTGGCCTCCAGCACGCCCGCCACCGCGCCGCGCCAGCCGGCATGGGCGGCGCCGACCACCCGTGCCTCGGCGTCGGCGAACAGCACCGGCGCGCAATCGGCGGTGACGACGCCGAGCGCGATGCCGGGGGCTGCGGTGGCCATGGCGTCGGCCTCGGGCAGCGCGTCCCAGCCCGCCGTCGCGTCCACCGCGCGCGCGCCATGCACCTGGCGCAGCGCGCGCAACTCCCGCGCGCCCAGCGCGGCCTGGATGCGGCGGCGGTTCTCCCTCACCGCCTCCGCCGCGTCCTCCGAGCGCAGCCCGGCATTCAGGCTGGCATAGGCGCCGGTGGAGACGCCGCCCTGGCGGGTGAAGAAGCCATGCGCGAAGCCGTGCAGGGCCGGGTGGGTGATGAACGCGGCCATCAGTCGCGGAAGCCTTCGAGGGGGGGTAGGGCAGGGTGGGCGATGGCCATGGCCTTGAACAGCCGGCCCATCGCCTCGGGCATGGTCAGGCGCTGGGCGGCGGAGAGGATGGCGCGGGCATGCGAGGGCTCGGCGCGGGCCAGCATGGCGGAGCGCGCGTTCAGCCCGAGGCGTTGCAGGAACAGCCCCTGCGGGACCGGCCCCATCACCCGCGCGCCGCGCGCCGCCCCGGCCAGCGCCCCGAAATCCACATGCGCCGTGATGTCCACGCTGCCCGGCGCGGCGAGCGGGTCGGCCGGCCGGCCCGCCTGCATGGCCTGGAGGCTGTCGCCCGGCGCGGAATGCTCCGGCCCGTAGTCCAGGAAGAGCGCCACCCCGCCGTCGCGCGCCAGCCGCGCGGCGAGATGCGCGGCGATGGCGCGGGCGGCCTCGTTCACCTCGCGCACCGTGCCCTCGGGGGCGTCGCCGAAATCCTCGGCGCAGGGGCGCTCGGCGAAGGCGCCATCGGCCACCCAGCGCTCCTTCCAGCCATCGGCGCGGCGGATGAACTGGCGGATGGGCAGGGCGTCCAGGAACTCGTTGCCCAGCAGGATCAGCGGCCCGGCGGGGAGGTCCTCCACGCGGTCATGCCAGGCGGCGACGGCGGCGCCCAGCCGGCCCTTCTGCATGGCGCGCAGCACCGGCGAGGTCTCGACGAGGTGGATCCCGGCGGCCTGGGCGAAGGCGGGCACCATCTGGCGCACGGCGCGCAGCGCGTCCTGCATCATGGTGCCGCGGCCCGGCCCGGCCTCGGCCCAGGCCACGCGCGCCGGGCTGCCCATCGCCTGCCAGGCCAGCGCGCTCCAGAGCCCCAGGCATTCGCCGAAGGCCTGGGACAGCTCGGGCGCGGTGGTGAAGTCGGCGCCGATGCGCGCGCCGGCGCCGTAATAGGCCGCCGCCGCGCGGGCCATGAAGGCGTCAAGCCGCTCCACGGCGCGCCCGGAGGATGAGGACGAGCCCGGCGAGGATCATCGGCAGGGACAGCAGCTGCCCCATGGTGGCGCCGGCCAGCAGGAAGCCCAGGTTGGCGTCGGGCTCGCGGAAGAATTCGCCGGTGATGCGCGCCGCGCCGTAGCCGGCCAGCAGCGCGCCGGTCAGCGTGCCGGTGCGCGCGCGGGCATCCGTGCCCAGCCACAGCGCCCACACGAGCGCGGACAGCGCGATGCCCTCAAGCCCCGCCTGGTAGAGCTGCGAGGGGTGGCGCGGCAGCTGCGTGGGGTCGTGCGGGAAGACCATGGCCCAGGGCACGTCGCTGGCGCGGCCCCACAGCTCGCCATTGGCGAAGTTGGCCAGGCGGCCGAAGAACAGGCCGATGGGCACCACCACCGCCACGCGGTCCCCGAAGCGCAGCGGGTCCAGCCCGTTGCGGCGCGTGAAGAGCCAGGTGGCGAGGATGACGCCCAGCGCCCCGCCATGGAAGGACATGCCGCCCTGCCAGACCATCAGCGCCTCCAGCGGGTTCTGGAGGTAGTATCCGGCGCGGTAGAACAGCACGTAGCCCAGCCGCCCGCCCAGGATGATGCCCAACGTGGCCCAGGTGACGTAGTCGTCCACCTGCTCCTTCGTCGCGGCGCGGGGCAGGGCCTCGCACAGCCTCCGCGCGATGCGCCAGCCGATGACGATGCCGGCGATGTAGGCCAGCGCGTACCAGCGGATGGCCAGCGGCCCGATCTGGAGGGCGACGGGATCAATCATGCGTCCAACGTGTAGGCGCTGCGTGCCGCAAGGCAAGCCGCGCGGGTGACGCGCCGCGCGGCCCGGCGCAAGATGCCCCGGAACCCAACCGCACGGAGTGCACCCCCATGGCCGACCTGGTCGTCATCGCCTATCCGGACGAAGCCGCCGCCGAGGCCGCGCGCCGGCGCATCTTCGAGCTGCAGAAGGAATACCTCATCGAACTCGGCGACGCCGTGGTGGCGGTGCGCCAGGATGACGGGACGGTGAAGCTGAACCAGCTCATCAACATGACGGCCGCCGGCGCGGCCTCGGGCGGCATGTGGGGGGCGCTGATCGGGCTGCTCTTCCTCAATCCCCTGCTGGGCGCCGCGGTGGGCGCGGGCGCCGGCGCGCTGAGCGGCCGCTTCACCGACATCGGCATCAAGGACGACTTCATGAAGCAGGCCGCGGAGGCCATGGCGCCCGGGCAGGCGGCGCTGTGCCTGCTGGTCCGCAAGGTGACGGCCGACAAGGTGGTGCCGGAGATGGCGAAGCTGGGCGGCACCGTGCTGCGCACCAACCTGAGCGACGAGCAGGAAGCCCGGCTGAAGCAACGCCTGGAAACCACCACCCCGCTCGTGTTGGAGCTTCTGGAATGGAGCAAGCGTGAGCAGAATGCCAGAAACTCGGCCCAGCTGGGAACCATCCAGCGGTTGGCACTGCTTGCAGGCGGGGCCTCCGCCCTGCTCGGCCTGCTGACAGCCGTGTTGGGTCTGCTGGCGCGCAGGCAGGTCCGGGCACTGCGCTTGAGTGAGCTGGAGTTGCACACTGCCCGCAAGGCATTTGAGCAAACCACACAACACGCCCTCATGACCAATCCGGACAACCGCCCGGCCTTCGAACTGGGCATGGCACAGGCCAGGGAACAAACAGACGAGAACCGTTTCCAGCAACACCGCGATCAGGTGGATGCCGTTCAAAAACTCCAAAAACTCATCAACGATGACAAGCT
>JBEQBS010000368.1:0-3180 GCA_041639675.1 Rubritepida sp.
CGCGGCACCACGTCGCCCACCGCCTGCACGGCACGCGCATAGAGCAGGGCCTTCGCGACGGCGGCGGGGCGGGGAGGGGACATGGCGTGCGCTCCTGCGGGGACCGGCAGGAACATAAAGCGAACATTACCGCGAAAGTCAAGGAAAACCCGGGGGGACAGCGTCCCCCCGGACCCCCGGCATCACCGGGCTCCGGCCGCTCCTGACGCAGCCCCACCTTCCGGCGCGCGCCGCGCCGCGGCACGCTGGGCGCCATGCCGCAGCTCTCGCTCAACGAAATCCGCGCCCGCGCCACCGCCTTCGCCCGCGACTACCGCGACGCCTCCAGCGAGAACGCCGACGCCCAGAACTTCTGGCGCGACTTCCTGCACTGCTTCGGCATCACCGCCCGGCGCGTCGGCGCCTTCGAACGGCCGGTGCGCCGCTCCACCGGCACCGGCCGCATTGACTTCCTGTGGAAGGGCAAGCTCCTCGTCGAGCACAAGTCCCGCGGCGAGGACCTGGACGCCGCCGGCCGCCAGGCCCGCGACTACTTCCCCGGCCTGAAGGACGAGGACCTGCCGCGCTGGATCATCACCAGCGACTTCGCCCGCATTCGCCTGCACGACCTCGAATCCGGCGCCGAGCGCGAGATCGCCCTGCGCGACCTGCCCGCCAACCTCGCGCTGTTCGACTTCATCTCCGGCTACACCGCCCGCCCCGCACCCCCGGCCAACCCGGTGGACGCCCAGGCGGTGGAAGCCATGGGCCGCCTGCACGACCTGCTGGACCAGTCCCGCTTCGCCGGCCGCGACCTCGACCTCTGGCTGGTCCGCGTCCTGTTCTGCCTCTTCGCCGACAGCGCCGGCATCTTCGAATCCGGCCTGTTCCGCGAACTGCTGGACCGCCACGCGCGCGAGGATGGCGACGACCTCGGCGCCCTGCTCGACCGCCTCTTCGCCGTGCTGGACACGCCGGAGGCGCGCCGCTCCCCGGCGCTGGCCGAGCACCTGGCGCGCTTCCCCTACGTCAACGGCGCCCTGTTCGGGGAGAAGGCGGCCCGGCCCGAGACCACGGGCGCCATGCGCGCCGCCCTGCTGGACGCCTGCAAGGTGGACTGGTCCCAGGTCTCGCCCGCCATCTTCGGCAGCCTGTTCCAGACCGTGAAGGACCGCGCGGCGCGGCGCGCGGGCGGCGAGCACTACACCACCGAGGCCAACATCCTCAAATGCCTCGACCCCCTCATCCTCGATGCGCTGCGCGCCGAGCTGGCCGCCGCCACGACGCGGCCGCGGCTGGCGGCGCTGCTGCAACGCCTGCGCCGGGTGCGGGTGTTCGACCCCGCCTGCGGCTGCGGCAACTTCCTCGTCGTCGCCTACCGCGAATTGCGCCGCATCGAGCTGGCGGCGCTGGCGCGCCTCTATGGCGGCGACGCCGCGGGGCAGGTGGCGAGCCTCTCGGCCGGCGCGGTGAACGTGGACCAGATGTTCGGCATCGAGCTGGAGGACTGGCCGGCGCAGATCGCCCGCGTGGCGCTGTGGATGACCGACCACCTGATGAACCTGGAGCATTCGCGCGAGTTCGGCGCGCTGCTGACGCGCATCCCGCTGGTGACGGCACCGCGCATCCTCTCGGGCGTGAACGCGCTGCACGAGGACTGGAACGCCTTCTGCCCGGCGGGGCCGGACGTGGCGTGCGTGGGCAACCCGCCCTTCGTGGGCGCCAAGTTCATGACCGCCGCCCAGCAGGCCGACCGCGCCATGGTCTTCGCCGGCGCGCGCAACGCCGGGCTGCTGGACTACGTGACCTGCTGGCACCGCAAGGCGGCGGGCTGGATGGAGGAGGACCCGGCGGCGGAAGCCTGCTTCGTCTCCACCAACTCCATCACCCAGGGCGAGCAGCCGGCGGTGCTGTGGGGCGTGCTCTGGCCGCTGGGGGTGGTGCTGAACTTCGCCCACCGCACCTTCCAATGGACCAGCGAGGCGCGCGGCAAGGCGGCGGTGCATTGCGTGATCCTGGGCTTCGCGCTGCGCCCGCGCGCGCAGAGGCGCCTGTGGGACTACGAGGCCGCGCGCGGCCCGGCGCGCGAGGTGGCGGGGGTGACGCAGATCAACCCCTATCTGGTGGACGGGCCGATGGTGGCGCTGCCGCGCCGCGGCGAGCCGATCTGCGACGTGCCGGCCATCGGCATCGGCAACAAGCCGATTGACGGCGGGCACTACCTGTTCACCGAGGCCGAGCGCGACGCCTTCATCGCCGCCGAGCCGGGCGCCGCGCCCTTCTTCCGCCCCTGGGTCGGCGCCGATGAGTTCCTGTATGGCTACACCCGCTGGTGCCTGTGGCTGGGCGATGCGGCGCCGGAGGCGCTGCGCGCCCTGCCGCGCTGCCGGGAGCGCATCGGCGCCGTCGCTGCCTTCCGCAAGGCGAGCAAGAGCCCGCCGACCCGGGCGCTGGCCGCCACACCCACCCGCTTCCATGTCGAGAACATGCCGGGCGGCCCAGCGCTGATCCTGCCGGAAGTGACCAGCGAAACCCGCCGCTGCATCCCGCTGGCGATGGTGACGCCGCCGACCCTGGCCAGCAACCTCGTGAAGCTGATGCCCAACGCCACCCCCTGGCATTTCGGCATCCTCTCCAGCGCCATGCACATGGCCTGGGTCCGCGCCGTCTGCGGCCGGCTGGAGAGCCGGTTCCGCTACTCCGCCGGCATCGTCTACAACAACTACCCTTGGCCCACCCCCACCGGGGCGCAGCGCGCGGCGGTGGAGCGTGCCGCACAGGCGGTGCTGGATGCCCGCGCCGCCTGGCCGGGGGCGACGCTGGCCGATCTCTATGGCCCCGCCACCATGCCGCCCAACCTGGCGCGCGCGCATGATGCGCTGGACCGCGCGGTGGATGCCGCCTATGCCGCGCCGCGCGGCGGCTTCCCCACCGAGGCCGCGCGCCTGGCCTTCCTGTTCGCCCGCTACGCTGCGCTGACGGCGCCGCTGGACGCCCGCCCCGCCCCCGCGCGCCGCCGCCGCGTGACGTGATGGCCCGGGCGACGCTGCCGGCAAGCGTCCCGCCCTGCGGCGCCCCGGGCATCAAGCGCAAATAGCGGCTGGCAGGGTCCGCCCCGCCCCCACCGCGCCATGATCCTGCCAGGGGTGCCGGCCCCTCGGCCATCCTCGCTGCCCGGCGCCGTGCCCCAGGCAAGGCGGG
>JBEQBS010000369.1:0-3172 GCA_041639675.1 Rubritepida sp.
GCGCCGCCTGGGCCGCCTGGCTGGGCGAGCGCGACGCGGCGCCCGAGGCGCTGGAGGCGCTGATGACGCCGCTGGACGACGCGCTGCTGGCCTTCCGGCCCGTGCATCCGCGCCCGCGACACGGCGGAGGCCATGTTCGGGGCCGATGCGGTGGTGGTGACGGATTCGCTGCTGGCCGACGACTTCAGCGGCCCCCGGCTCGACTGGGTGCTGGGGGAGCACCGGCGCCTCTTCGCCGAGGCCGTGCCGCCGGGCCGGGTGCGCGTGCTGGTGGGCCACCGCACCCCGGCCATCATGGTGCTGGGCGATGCGGTGGGCGGCCGCGCCTTCCCGGAAGGCGCGGCGCTGGTGCTGGAACGCGGCGTGGCGCTCGGCATCGTGGAGTTCGCGCCGCTGGAAAGCGGCGGCTTCCACGGCTGCTAGACGGCGAGCGACATCCCGATCGGCGGCTCCGCGTCCTCCGGCAGCGGGCAGACATAGCGCCCGCCGGTCCTGGCGTGGTGCGCAGCCTTGGCGGCGGCGATCACCTCCGGCCGGGTCAGCGCGTCCACCGCGGTGGATGCCATCACCTTCGCCACATGCACCATGCCCTTGTGCGCATGCGGCAGCGTGCCCTGCGCGGTGGCCTGCCAGGAATGTAGCGGCGTGCCGATGGCATGCGTCGCCCCGCGCGCCTGCACGGTCGGCACCTTCCAGGACACGTCGCCCACATCGGTGCTGCCCACCATCGGCACGCGCGGCGCATCTAGCGCCGGGATGCGGTCGGCCAGGGGTGAATCGCCGCGCGGCAGGCCGATGCGGCGATAGGCGGAGGAAATCTCCTCCTCGCCCAGCGTTGCCTGGAACTCGGCGGCGCGGGCGTGGTCGGCGGCGTCGAAGGCGGGCGGGCCCAGGCGCTCCAGCGCCGCCTGCATCAGCTCCTCCAGCGGCCGGTTGCCCAGCAGGTTGGACACGGCCGAGACCACCCGCGTCTCCACCCGCGTCTCGGTCATCAGCGCCGCGCCGTCGGCCACCTTGCGCACGCGCGCCACCAGCCGGTTCAGCTCCTCCACATCGGCGGCGCGGATCAGGTAGCGCACCTTCGCCTTGGCCTGCACCACGTTGGGCGCCACGCCGCCGGCATCGAGGTAGGCGTAGTGGATGCGGCTTTCCTGCGGCACGTGCTCGCGCAGGTAGTTCACGCCCACGCTCATCAGCTCCACCGCATCCAGCGCCGAGCGGCCCAGGTGCGGCGAGGCGGCGGCATGCGAGGCGCGGCCGTGGAAGGTGAAGTCAATCCGCGTATTGGCCAGCGAGAGCGGCTCGTTCACCCCGGCGAAGGCGGATGGGTGCCAGGAGATGGCGATGTCCACGTCGTCGAACAGGCCGGCGCGGGCCATGAAGCCCTTGGCGGCGCCGCCTTCCTCGGCCGGGCAGCCATAGTAGCGCACGCGGCCCGGCACGCCGTTCGCCGCCAGCCAGTCCTTCACCGCGGTGGCCGCCAGCAGGGCGCCGGCACCCAGCAGGTTGTGGCCGCAGGCATGGCCGTTGCCGTCACCCGGAACCGGGCGGTGCTCGGCCACGCCGGCCTCGTTGCTCAGGCCGGGCAGGGCGTCGAACTCGCCCAGGATGGCGATGACGGGGCCGCCCTCGCCGGCCTCGCCCATCATGGCGGTGGGGATGCCGGCCAGGCGCTCCGTCACGCGGAAGCCTTGGGCGTGCAGGAAGGCGGTGTGCTCGGCGGCCGACCGCGTCTCGGCATAGGCCAGCTCCGGCGTGGCCCAGACGCGGTCGGAAAGGCCGATGGCCTCCTCCCCCTTGGCGTCCACATGGCTCCAGACGGCGTCGGTGTTGCTGCTCGGCATGGGTGGTGTCCTTTCGCCGCGCAGGATGCCCCGGTCAGCGCCGCTGGGCCAGCAGCCAGGCGATCACGGCATCGGCCTCGGCGCGGGACAGGCGGTGGTCGGGCATGTCCGGGTGGGGCAGGGCCAGGAAGGCGCGCAGCCCCTCGGGCGTGGCGCGGGGGGCGATGGCGGCGAAGGGCAGGGCGGCGTCGCCGGCCGGCGGGGCCATGCCGGGGGCGACGGCGTGGCAATTGGCGCACCATTGCCGCGCCAGCCGCTCGCCGAGTTCCAGGTCGCCGGGCTGCGCCGCGACGGGCAGGGCAAGGAGGAGAAGGGCGAGCACCGGGCGCATCATGCCCGGAATGATGCCGTCCTCAGCGCAGCGGGCGCAACGTGTCCCGCACGTCCCGCGACAGGCGGCGCAGGGTGGGCGCCAGCCAGCCGAAGGTGAGCACGTGGCGGATGGGGTGCACCGCGTTGAAGCCCGAACGCACCTCCTGCGCCAGCGCCGGATCGGGTGCCAGCGCGGATTCGCCGCGCGCATAGACCGCGGTGGTGCCGTCCCGCGCGAAGCCGGGCGCCGGCACCAGCCCGGCGCGCGCCGCCAGCAGGTCCAGCGTGCGGGGCACGAAGCCGTGGACGTGGGCGAAGTGCAGCCGCTCGAAGGCGGGCTTCGGCGCCGGCCCCATGTGCGGCACCGAGAGGTAGAGCACCCCGCCGGGCGCCAGCAGCGGCACCAGGGCGCGCAGCGTCGCCAGCGGGTCGCGCAGGTGCTCGAAGACGTGGTGCGAGGTGATGGCGTCGAAGGGGCCTTCCGCGCCGTCCAGGCCGGGCAGCACCCGCACGCCCAGGGTGCGGGCGTGGGCGGCATAGGCCTCGCCCGGCTCCACCCCCAGCATCGCCCAGCCGCGGCGCTGGCCCTCGGCCAGGAACTCGCCGGAGCCGGAGCCGAAATCCAGCACCCGCGCGCCTTCGGGCAGGGCGAGCAGCTCGGCCCGGCGCGCGGCCTCGGCGCGGGTGCGCTGGAGGTGGCGGCGCGGCGGGCGCTTGCCCACCCATTGGTAGTCGGAGCGGTAGCGGGTGCGGTAGTAGGCCGCCAGCTCCTCCTCCGTCGGCATGGGGTCGGTGCGGATCAGCCCGCAGCCGGCGCAGACGACGGAGGTGAGGCGCTTCAGCCGCCGGTCATGCGCGGCCAGCGCCAGCGTCTCCGCGGTGCCGCAGAGGCTGCAGCCCTGCCGGCGCCCCGCATAGGGATAGGGCGTGAAGGGCAGGAGGTCGGCGAGGCGCGGCAGGGCGGACATCGGGCATAGATATGGAACGCTCGAACAATGTCAATCCGACAGCAGGGC
>JBEQBS010000370.1:0-3070 GCA_041639675.1 Rubritepida sp.
GGCGCCTCTCCGTCGCCCCCTCGCGCGCGCCGGCCGCCTGCGCCGCGCTGCGCCTGGCCTTCGGCGCCAGGCTGCTGCTGGACTGGGGCGGCGGGCTGGTCTGGGTCGCCGGCCCCGCCACCGAGGCCGCGCATGGCGCGGTGATGCAGGCCGCGCATGGGGCAGGGGGGTCCTTCACCCTGTTCCGCGCCCCCGAATCCCTGGCCGCCGCCGTGCCCGTGCTGAACGAGGAGGCGCCGGCCCTGGCCGCCATCGCGCGCCGCGTGAAGGCGGTGCTGGACCCCGCCGGCATCCTCAACCCCGGCCGCATGCGCGCGGGAGCCTGACCCATGCAGACCGCCTTCACCGCCGAGCAGCTCCGCGACCCCGACACCGCCGAGGCCAACAGGATCCTCCGCACCTGCGTGCATTGCGGCATGTGCACCGCCACCTGCCCCACCTTCCTGCTGCTGGGCGACGAGCTGGACAGCCCGCGCGGCCGCATCTACCTCATCAAGGACATGCTGGAGAACGACCGGCCGGCCACCGAGCTGGAGGTCCGCCACGTGGACCGCTGCCTGTCCTGCCTCTCCTGCATGACCACCTGCCCGAGCGGCGTGCACTACATGCACCTGGTGGACCATGCGCGCCGCCACATCGAGGAAACCTACGACCGCCCCTGGCCGGAGCGCGCGCTGCGCGCCGTGCTGGCGAAGGTGCTGCCCAACCCCACGCTGTTCCGCCTTTCCCTGCGCGCCGCCGCGCTCGCCCGCCCGCTGGGCCGGCTCATCCCGGGCAAGGGCCTGATGCCGCAGCGGCTGCGTGCCATGCTGGCCCTGGCCCCCGCCAGCCTGCCGCCGCCCAGCCCGATGCAGGAGGCGCAGACCCACCACGCCGAGGGCACGCGCCGCTTCCGCGTCGGCATCCTCACCGGCTGCGCGCAGACGGTGCTGGACCCCGCGATCAACGAGGCCACCATCCGCCTGCTGACGCGCATGGGGGTGGAGGTGGTCATCACCCAAGGCCAGGGCTGCTGCGGCGCGCTGACGCACCACATGGGCCAGCACGATCCCGCCATGGCCGCCGCCCGCGCCAACCTCAACGCCTGGGGCGCGGAGATCGAGGGCCAGGGGCTGGACGGCATCATCATCAACACCTCCGGCTGCGGCACCACGGTGAAGGATTACGGCTTCATGTTCCGCGAGGAGCCGGAGGCCGCGCTCGCCGCGAAGGTGTCCGCCCTGGCGATGGACGTGACCGAGGCGCTGGACCGCTTCGGCTACCAGCCCTCGCGCCCGGCGCCCGGGCTGACGGTGGCCTATCATTCCGCCTGCTCGCTCCAGCACGGGCAGAAGATCACCGCCCTGCCCAAGCAGTTGCTCACCCGCGCCGGCTTCGCGGTGAAGGAGGCGGCGGAGGGCCACATCTGCTGCGGCAGCGCCGGCACCTACAACCTGATGCAGCCGGAGATCGCCGGCGCGCTGCGCGCCCGCAAGCTGGAGAACATCGCCCGCCTGAAGCCAGACCTGATCGCGGCGGGCAACATCGGCTGCATGACGCAGCTCTCGGGCGACGGCGTGCCGGTGGTGCACACGGTGGAGCTGCTGGACTGGATGGCCGGCGGGCCGAAGCCCGCCAAGCTCGGCGCCTGACATGGCCTGCGGCATCCTGCACCCGGCCGTCCGCGCACCCGCGGCGCAGCGCCAGCCGAGCCCCCGACGCCCGGCATGACCTGCGCCGCCCTGCATCCGGCCGCGCACGGCGCGGCCCGCCGCCCAACCACCCTGGCCACAAGCGCGCCAGCGGCGCGGCGCAAGCCAAGCGCCCGGAGGGCGCGCCCGGCGCCTGAGGGCACGGCAAAGATCATGCGGGCGGCCCAGCCCGCCATCCCCCGTCAACGCCACGCCCACCGGCCGCCCGCATGATCCTCGTCACCGGCGCGGCCGGCTTCATCGGCTCGCATGTCGTGGCCGCGCTGAACGATTCCGGCCGCCTGGACGTGGTGGGCAGCGACCTGCTGCGCGACGGCCCCAAGTGGCGCAACCTGCGCAAGCACGCCCTGGCCGACCTGGTGCCGCCCGAGGAGCTTTCCGCCTGGCTGCATGGCCGCCGGCTGGAGGCGGTGATCCACCTGGGCGCCAATTCCTCCACCCTCGCCACGGATGGCGAGGACGTGATGCGCCGCAACTTCCGCCATTCGCTCATGCTGCTAGACTGGTGCACGGACCATGGCGTGCCCTTCGTGTATGCCAGCAGCGCCGCCACCTATGGCGACGGCGCCCAGGGCTTCGACGACGACGCCGCGCTGCCGCACCTGCGCAGCCTGCGCCCGCTGAACCTGTATGGCTGGAGCAAGCACCTGTTCGACCAGGCCGTCGCCGCCCGGCGCGAGGCCGGGCAGGCGCTGCCGCCCGCCTGCTGGGGCCTGAAGTTCTTCAACGTTTATGGCGCCAACGAGCACCACAAGGGCCCCATGCGCTCCGTGGTGCACAAGGTGTTCGAGACGCTGCGCGCGGGCGGCGAGGTGCAGCTCTTCCGCTCCCACCACCCGGCCTACGCGGATGGCGAGCAGCTGCGCGATTTCGTCTTCGTCGAGGATGTGGTGCGGGCCATCCTGGCCCTGCCGGGGCGGCCGGGGCAGGGCCTGCTGAACATCGGCGCCGGCGAGGCCCGCACCTGGCTGGACCTGGTGCGCGCCGTCGGCGCGGCCATGGGCGTGCAGCCCGAGATCCGCTTCGTGGACATGCCCGAGGCGCTGCGCCCCACCTACCAGTACCGCACCGAGGCGGCGCTGGGCCGCCTGCGCGCCGCCGGGGTGAATGCGCCGATGACCCGGCTGGAGGAGGGCGTGGCGCAGACCGTGCGCATCCTGGCCGGGCCGGACCCGCACCGCTGATTGCCGCGAATCCCCGCAGCGCGTAACAAGCCTGACATTCGGGGGACAAGGAGGCGCGGCGTGAGCCGTCTGGCCTGGATCGCAATCGCGGCCGTGATCGGCCTGGGCGCCGCCTGGATGGGCGGCTGGCGCCCCGCCGCCCCGCCGCCGCAGGCCCAGCGACCGGAGCCCGCCCCCGCGCCGCCCCGCGCCGAG
>JBEQBS010000371.1:0-3111 GCA_041639675.1 Rubritepida sp.
CGCTGGCCGCCGCGCTGGCCGCCTTCGCCTGGGCGCGCTTCCCGGCCGAATCCGTCCCGCCGGCCCGCGGCACGCCGCCCCCGGCCCCGCGCCTGCTGCTGGCCTATGCGCTTTCCGGCGCCGGGATGGTGGCGCCGATGGTCTATCTCAGCGACCTCGCGGCCCGCGGCGGGGGCGCCGGGGTGGGCTGGGGCGCGCTGGTCTGGGCCTTGTTCGGGCTGGGCGCGCTGTGCGGCACGCTTCTGGGTGGCCGCGCGACCGACCGCTGGGGCGGGCGGCGCTGCGTGCTGGCGTGGCTGGGCGTGCAGGCCCTGGCGCTGGGCGCGGCGCTGCTGCCCGGTGCCACGCCCCTGGCGGCGCTGCTGGGGGGCTTCGCGGGGGTGGGCATCTCCGCCGTCACCCTGGCCTGGGCGCGCGAGGCCGCGGGGCCGGCGGCCGGCGCGCTCTGGGTGCGCGCGACGCTGGCCTATGCCGCGGCGCAGGCCCTCACCGGCTTCGCCCTGGCCGCGATCTTCGAGGCCGCGGGCGAGCGCCACGCGCCGGTCTTCCTCGCCGGGCTGGCCTTGTCCCTGCTGGCGCTCATTCCGGCCATGTCCCGTCGGCCTTGAGGACCTCCCCGGCCAGATAGAGGCTGCCGCAGACCAGGATGCGGCCCGGCGCCTCCTCCTGGCGCAGCCGCGTGAGGGCGGCGGCCACGTCCGGCCCCGGCCGCGCCGCGCCGCCGGAGGCCGCGACGATCTCCGCCACCTCCATGGCCAGGTGCTGGCCGGGCTCGCGCACCGCCGTCAGGGTGGTCGCCAGGGGCAGCAGGGGGCGCAGGAAGCCTTCCGCCGTCTTGCCCTTCTTCATGCCGACGACGAGGTGCAGCGGGCGGTCCCGCCAGCCCTCCAGGGCTTCGGCCAGCGCCGCCCCGGCGCCCTCGTTATGGCCGCCATCCAGCCACAGCTCCCACGGCGCGGGCGGCGCGAGGCGCCCATGCAGGCGCTGCATCCGCGCCGGCCAGGTGGCGCGCGCCACCCCTTCGGCGATGGCGCCATCCGACAGCCAGGGCGGGTTCCAGGCGCGCAGCGCGGCGATGGCGATGCCGGCATTGTCGCGCTGGTGCGGGCCGGGCAGGCCATAGACCGGCAGGGCGATGGCACCCCGTGCGTCGCGGAAGCCGCCGGCATCCACCTCCCAGGCATCGCCGCGCGCCAGCAGGGGCGCGCCCTGCGCGGCGGCGACCTCCTGGATCACCGCCAGCGCCTCCGGTCGCTGCGCCCCGGTGGCGCAGGGGATGCCGGGCTTGATGATGCCCGCCTTCTCGAAGGCGATCTTCGCCAGCGTGTCCCCCAGGAAGTCCATGTGGTCCATGGAGATGCTGGTGATGGCCGTGGCAGCCGGCGCGGCGACCACGTTGGTGGCGTCGAAGCGCCCGCCGAGGCCCACCTCCAGCACCAGCACATCGGCGGGCGTGCGGGAGAACAGCAGCAGGGCGACGGCGGTGGTGATCTCGAACACGGTGATGGGCGCGCCGGCGTTGATGCGCTCCACCTCCTCCAGCGCCGCGGCCAGCGCCTCTTCCTCTACCAGTCGCCCGGCCAGGCGGATGCGCTCGTGGAAGCGCACCAGGTGGGGCGAGGCATAGACATGCGCGCGCCGCCCCGCGGCCTCGGCGATGGCGCGGATCGTGGCGCAGGTGGAGCCCTTGCCGTTGGTGCCGGCGACATGGACCACGGGCGGCAGGGCGCGCTCCGGGTGGCCCAGCCTCGCCAGCAGCGCCTCCAGCCGGCCCAGCGAGAGGTCAATCAGCACCGGGTGCAGCGCGTGCAGGCGCTGGATGATGCCCTCGGAACGGCCCGGCTGCATCAGGCGGCGGCCGGCTCCTGCCGCAGCAGGCGGATGAGCCGGCCCAGCGTGGCGCGCATCTCGCCGCGCTTCACCACCATGTCCAGGATGCCGTGCTCCAGCAGGTATTCGGCGCGCTGGAACCCCTCGGGCAGCTTTTCCCGCACCGTCTGCTCGATGACGCGCGCGCCGGCGAAGCCGATCAGCGCGCCGGGCTCGGCGATCTGCACGTCGCCCAGCATGGCGAAGGAGGCGGTGACGCCGCCGGTGGTGGGGTCGGTCAGCACGACGATGAAGGGCAGGCCGGCATCCTTCACCATCTGCGTGGCGATGACGGTGCGCGGCATCTGCATCAGGCTCAGCGCGCCTTCCTGCATGCGCGCGCCGCCGGAACTCGCGAAGACCACCAGCGGCGCGTCCTGCAGCACGGCCAGGCGGGCGGCGGCCACCAGCGCCTCGCCCACGCCCACACCCATGGAGCCGCCCATGAAGGCGAACTCGAAGGCCGCGGCCACGGCGCGCTGGCCCTCGATGGCGCCGTGGCCGACCAGCACGGCGTCGTCCATGCCGGATTTCGCCTGCGCGTCCTTCAGGCGCTCGCCGTAGCGGCGCTGGTCCTTGAAGCGCAGCGGGTCCGCGGGGGCCCTGGGCAGCTCGATGCGCTGCCAGCCCTCATCCAGCGTGGCGTCCAGCCGCGCCTTGGCGCCGATGCGCATGTGGTGGCCGCAATGGGTGCAGACGCGCAGGTTCTTCTCCAGATCGGTCTGGAAGATCATCTGCTCGCAGGAGGGGCACTTGTGCCACAAATTCTCCGGCACCTCGCTGCGGGTGCCGAAGAGCGTCTTGATCTTGGGCAGCGCCCACTCGGAAATCCAGTTCATGGGATTTTCGTGCCCTCAAGCGCCGGGCGCGCGCTCCGCGCGCTTGGCTTGCGCGCCGCAGCAGGCCGTCCCGGCATAGCGGTTGCCCTGGGCGCGGCGGCCGCCGTGCGGCTGCATCCTCCAGGGGCGTGTCTCCTTGCTGGAATGGCGCGCCGGGTGGCAGGGGTCAAGCGGGGCAGGCCATGGGGGCAGCCCTTCGCGAGCCCATCCGCCAGTCGCCGCATGAATCACCAAGGGCGTGCAAGATCGTCCAGGGCTGGCGGCCGCTCATGCGACCCACGCCGCGCTTCGCCCGCCCCGCCCTCCCATGCTATGCTCCCGCCCACCATGCCCCGCGCCGCGCTCGCCGAGCCTCCCCGCGCCGAGGCCGCTGCGCGCCGGCCGCCCCCGCAGCCGTCGCACC
>JBEQBS010000372.1:0-3037 GCA_041639675.1 Rubritepida sp.
CTGGTCCTGACCAAGCCCAGCGTGCCGATGCGGCTGGTCTCCGATGACGAGGCGGCCAATCCGACCCGGCCGGGGCGGTTCACGGCGATCACCGTGCGGATGGAGGAAGCACTCTGATGTCCGCCAGCAACGGCACGCCCCGTCTATCGGCCCATGCCGCCGCCTCCGCCACCGCGCCGGTCGCCGCGCCGGTGGTGATGGTGGAGCTCGACTTCGCCTCTGGCGCCTTTCGCGCCTGGACCGGGCTCGGGCTGCTGCACTGGGCCGGGAAGGTGTTCGAGGGCGTGGGCTCGATCGGCGCCGTGGGCGAGATCGAGGAAACGGTGGAGCTGCGCGCCGTGCGCCTGTCTCTCGCGCTTTCGCCGGTGCCGCAGGAGGTGGTGGACATCGCCCTGGCCGAGCGCAGCTTTCGGCTGCGGCCGGCCCGGCTGTGGGGCGCTCTGCTCGACGCCGAGGGCGCCTTTATCGCCGACCCGTTTCCGCTCTGGGCGGGGCTGATGGACACCATGCAGGTGACGGACGGCGCCGAGCCGCGCGTGACCCTCACCTGCGAGAGCCGGCTCGTGGATCTCGAGCGGGCCGAGGTGCGGCGCTACACCGATGCCGACCAGCAGGCCGAATACCCCGGCGACCGGTTCTTTGAATACGTCCCGGCGCTGCAGGAGGCCGAGATACGGCTGCCGGCGCGGTAACCCGAGGCGGGCACCCATGCGCCATCCCGACTGGCCGACGCGGCTGGCAGCCCTGCTGTCGGCGGCGCAGACGCGCCCGTTCGACGCCCATCGCTGGAACTGCGCGCGCTTCGCCATGGCGGCAGTGGAGGCGGTGACCGGCACCCGGCCCCGCGTCCGCGTGCTGCCGGACCTCGCCGCCTCTGCGGACAGCGCGGGCTTTCCCCGCGTCCCGCCCGCCTTTGCCCGCATGGGCGATGTGGTGCTGGCGGGCGATCCGCCCCGGCTCGGCGTCATCGTCGATGCCGGCCGCGCTGCCTTTGTCGGACCGCGTGGGCTGGTGCGAGCCAGCCTCACCACCTGCACCACCGCCTGGAGGATTGGCTGAATGCCCGCTGCCATTCCCCTCATCGCCGTCGTGGCCGGCGGCGTGGCCTCCGCCGCCCTCGGCGGCGGCCTGCTCGGCGCGCTGGTCGGCGCCGGGGCGGCCTTTGTCGTATCCTCCATCGGCGCCTCGGTCTTTCCCGCCAAGCGCCCGACCGCGCCGACCCGGCCCGGCAACGATCCCTCCGCACCCGGCGCCGGCCGTACCCAATCCTTTCGCCAGCCCATCACCGAGCACCAGATCGTCTTTGGCCGCTGCAAGGTCGGCGGGCCCATCGTCTTCATCCACTCCGCCCCCGACGACGAGGGCCGCGCCGATGGCTGGTTCTATTCGGTGGTGGTGCTGGCTGCGCACCGCGTCCGTGGCATCGGCGATGTCTGGCTGGGCGACACCCTCGCCACGGATCCGAAGTTTGCCGGGCTGGTCAGGATCGATCGCCATCTCGGCGCGACGGATCAGGCGGCCGACGCCAACCTCATCGCTGAGACCGGCGGCAAGTGGACACCCGACCATCGCGGCCGCGGCCGCGCCTATGTCGCGCTACGCCTGAAAATCACCGCCGAGGCCTTCCCTGCCGGCCCGCCCAACATCGCCGCCCTGGTGGAAGGCGCCGACACCATCCTCGACCCGCGCACCGGCGCCGTGGGGTGGTCCGACAACCCGGCGCTGTGCCTGGCCTGGTACCTCACCGCGCCCTTCGGCTGGAAAGCCTCCTGGGACGACATCGACATCCCGGCGCTCATGGCCGCCGCCAACATCTGCGACGAGCTGATCGGCACCCGCGCCGGCCTGCATGAGCGCCGCTATACCGTGAATGGGCGCGTCTCGCTGGGCGAGGGCAAGATCGCCATCACCCGCAAGCTCGTCGCCGCCATGGCCGGCGCCATGGTCGTCTCGGGCGGCCGGTTCTTTATCCATGCGGGCGGGCCCGCGCTGCCCTCCGCCACGCTCACCTCGGACGACCTGCGCGGCGATGTCACCATCCAGGGCAGCCGGCCGCGGCGGGATCTCTTCAACGGGGTGCGGGCGGTCTATGTCGACCCGGCGAAGAACTGGCAGCCCACCGACGCCCCGCCGCTGCTCGCCGCCAACTACGTTGCCGAGGATGGCGGGGAGGCGATCTACCGGGACCTGGAGTTCCCGCTGACGACGTCAGTGGCGACCGTCCAGCGGCTGATGAAGGCCGAGCTGGAGCGGGTCCGCCGGCAGCGTGAGGTGGCGTTCCCGGCGAACCTCTCGGCGCTGCGGCTGCGGCCCTGGGATGGGGTGACGGTTGCCCTCGATCGCGTGGGGGCCTTTCCGGCGCGGGTGACCGGCTGGCGCCTGTCGCCCGATGGCGGGGTGGACCTGGCGCTGTCCGAGGAGGACCCCGCCGTCTGGAACTGGAACCCCGCCGTGGACGAGCGCGCCGCGGGCGACAGCCCCTCGGTGGTGCTGCCCAACCCGGGCGTCATCGCCGCCCCGGCCGCCATCACCGTGGCGACGCCGGTTACCGCCGCATTCGGGGCGCTGGGCGTGTCCTGGTCCGCCGTGGGGTCGGCCTTTCTCGCCGGCTACGAACTCGAGTTCATGCCGGCTTCCGTTGCCGTGTGGCAGGGCTACGGGGGCGCCCTGGGCGCCACCGCGGCCTCGGTCCCCACCACGGAGCCCACCGCCTTTCGGGCGCGCGCCGTGGCGCGCAGTGGCGCCGTGTCGGGCTGGCGGGAGGCGGCGGTACCAGGTGCCGTGACCGCGCCGGCCGCGCTCGGCATCACCGGCGGCGTGCGCCTCTCCGGCGGCGTCCCGATCGGCGCCGTGCGGCTGCAGGTGTTCGAGGCGGACAGCGCCAGCCTCGCCGCCGCCACCAAGCTGGCCACGGAGCCCACCGCGCTGCCCTGGGACCGCACCGGCCTCACCACCGGCCAGGCCCGCTGGTACTGGCTGCGCAGCGTCTCGGCCGAGGGCAACGTCTCCGCCTTCGCCGGTCCGGTCACCGCCACAG
>JBEQBS010000373.1:0-3014 GCA_041639675.1 Rubritepida sp.
GGCCGCGCCGCGACCCGCCCGCGCCTCCCAGTTCGTGGGCGCCTCGCCCGAGGCGCTGCTGGCCGCGCTGGGCGAGCCCAGCCTGCGCCGCGAGGAAGGCGGCGCGGCGGTCTGGCTCTACGCCGCCGGGGGCTGCCAGCTGGACGTGGTGTTCTATGCCGGGCGCGTCGCCCATGTGCAGGCGCGCGCCGGCGGCATCGCCCAGCGCACCGAGGCCGCCTGCCTGCGCGACATCCAGGCCGCCGCCCGCCGCCCGCCCGCCGCGAATCCCCCGGTGGAACTGGGCGCGTGACCCCCTACCTGGATGCCTTCGTGCCCGCCTTCGGGCTGCTGGCGCTCGGCGCGCTGCTCAAGCGCCGGCTGCTGCCCGATGACGCGGTCTGGGCCGGCATCGAGCGCCTGATCTTCTGGGTGCTGCTGCCGGCGCTGCTGGTCTCGGCCATCGGCTCGGTCCGGCTGGGCGAGGTGCCGGTGGGCGGGATGATGCTGGCCATCTGGGGGGCGCTGGCGTTGGGCACCGCGGCCTCCGTGCTGCTGGCGCGCGGCTTCCGGCAGGGCCATGCCAGCATGACCAGCGTGGTGATGGGCGGCATCCGCTTCAACAACCTCATCGGCTTCGCGGTGGCGGCCGCCATCTTCGGCGCGCCGGGCGTGGCGCTGGGGGCGGTGGCCACCGGCCTCATCGTGCCCTTCGTGCAGTTCGTCACCAACGCCGCCTTCGCCCTGGGCCGGCCCGGGCCCTTCCGCTGGCGCCCCGCCCTGCGGCAGGTGGCGCTGAACCCGCTGATGCTGGCCTGCGTAGCGGGCTTCGCGGTGGCCGCGCTGGGCGGGCTGCCGCCGGGCGCGCGCCCGCTGGTGGAGAATCTGGGCCGCGCCTCCGTCGCGCTGGGGCTGCTGGCGGTCGGCGCCGCGCTGTCCCTGGGCGCGATGCGGGACCGGCTGGCCCTGCAACTCGCCACCGCCGCGCTGAAGCTGGTGCTGGTGCCCGGCGTGACGCTGGCGCTGTGCCTGCTGCTGGCCCTGCCGCCGCTGGCCACCGCCATGGCGGTGCTGTTCATGGCGCTGCCCACCGCCGCCACCTCCTACGTCATGGCGCGCGCCATGGGGGGCGACGCGCCGCTGATGGCCGCCATCACCTCCTCGGAGCACATCCTGTCCCTGCTGACGCTGCCGCTGTGGCTGCTGGTGGTGAAGCACGCGACGGGACTCGGTTGAAGCCCGTCCCGCGCGGCCGCATGATGCGCCGCCGCATCGCCATCGGAGGCCCCATGCTGAATCGCCGCTCCGCCCTCGCGGGGCTTGCCCTCGCGCCGTTCGCCGCACAGGCCCAGGGCGGCTTCCCCGACCGGCCGCTGCGCTGGATCGTCGGCTACCCGCCCGGCGGCGCGTCGGACACCTTCGCGCGGCTGATCGGCGGCGCCATGGCGCAGCGCCTGGGGCAGAACGTGGTGGTGGAGAACCGCCCCGGCGGCGGCGCCGTGGTGGCGAGCGAGGCCGTGGCCCGCGCGCCGGCCGATGGCTACACCTGGATGCACGTGGACAACGGCATCCTCACCTACAACCCCGCCCTCTATGCCCGGCTGCCCTACAACCCGGACACCGACTTCCAGGGCGTGGGCTTCATCGGCCGCTTCCCGCTCTACCTGGTGGTGCGGCCGGACGGCCCTGCGGACTGGGCCGCCTTCGCCGCCGCCGCGCGCGGCCGCGCCCCCACCTACGGCACGCCCGCGGTGGCCAGCCCGCACCACCTGGCGATGGAGCTGGTGAAGCGCCGCACCGGGCTGGACGCCACCCACGTGCCCTATCGCGGCGGGCCGGCCGCCATGCAGGACCTGCTGGGCGGCAACGTTGACTGCGTGGTGATAGACACCGCGACGGGGCTTCCCTTCATCCGCGACCGCCGGGTGCGCGCCATCGCCGCCTTCACCGACCGCCGCACGCCCGACGTGCCCGATGCCCCGGTCTTCGCCGAGCTGGGCTTCGCCGACACGGTGGCCTGGGGCTGGCAGGGCATGTCCGTGCCCGCCGCCACCCCGGCGCCGGTGGTGGCGCGGCTTTCCGCCGAGATGATCGCCGCCATCCAGACGCCCGAGATCCAGTCCCGCATGCGGGGCCTGGGCATCGAGTACCAGCCCTGGAGCCCGGCGCAGTTCGCCGAGTTCGTGCGGGCCGAGAACGCCCTGTGGCGCCCCCTGATCCGCGAGCTGGGCATCCGGCTGGATTCCTGATCACGCCGCCCCTTGCGCGGGGCGGAAGGGGTGTTCACCTTGGCGTCATGGATGCCCCTTCATTCAGCCGGCGCGTGCCGGAGGGCGAGGACCGCGAGCGGCAGGTGTGCGATGCCTGCGGCTTCGTGGCCTATGAGAACCCGAAGGTCGTCGTCGGTTCCGTGGTGGGGGATGAGGGACGCATCCTGCTGTGCCGCCGCGCCATCGAGCCGCGGCGCGGCTTCTGGACCATCCCCGCCGGCTACATGGAACTCGGCGAGACGGCGGAGGAAGGCGCGCGGCGCGAGGCCTGGGAGGAAGCCCGGGCCCGGCTGCAGCTGGAGCGCCTGCTGGCGGTCTATTCCATCGCGCGGATCGGCCAGGTGCAGCTGATCTTCCGCGCCGGCCTGGCGGAGCCGGGCTTCGCCGCCGGGCCGGAAAGCCTGGAGGTGCGCCTCTTCGCCTGGGAGGAGATACCATGGGACGAGCTGGCCTTTCCTTCCGTGCACTGGGCGCTGCGGGCCTGGAAGGCGGATGCGCCCGGGGTGGCGGGCAACCCGCCCGCCGACCCGCGCGGGGTGAACGGGCTGTGACCGGCGCCGCGCTGCTGCTGCTGGGGCTGCTGGCGCCGTTGCCGGCCAGCGCCCAGGGGGGTATCCAGGGCACGGATGTGCCGGCCATCGCGCCCGCCCCGGCGGCCCAGGTGGGGCTGGGCAACACCGCCCCGGTCGAGCCGCAGCAGGTGCCCGAGCAGGTGGAGCGGGCGCACGAGCAGGGCCGCGAGGTGGCCCCTGCGCGGCCCCCGCT
>JBEQBS010000374.1:0-2931 GCA_041639675.1 Rubritepida sp.
CCATGCCGCCGGCCTCCAGCGCCGGGGCCATGGGCAGCGGCGGCAGCGCCACCGCGACCTCCTGCTGCGCGGGGTCGCGCGCGCGGCGCTCGACGCGGCGGCCATCGGCGGCGGGGCGGAAGGCCCAGGCGGCATGGCCGCTTGGCAGGGCGGGCGCGGCCTCGCCGGGGGGCAGCAGGGCGTGGGGCAGGCTGGGCAGGGCCAGCGCCTCGCCCAGCAGGCGCGGGGCCAGCCCCTCCAGGAAGGCGGGCAGGGCCGGCATCTCCGCCAGCGCCGCGCCGGGCGCGTTGAGGAAGGCGAGCGCGCCGTGGCGCAGCGCGTCCAGCAGGCCGGGCACGCCGCGGCCGGCATCGGCCTCGGGCTGGTCCAGCGGGTCCAGGCTGGTGCCCTCCAGGCGCGAGAGCAGCACGTCCAGCGGCTGCAGCCCGCCCAGCGTCTTGAGGAACACCGCGCCGCCGCGCACCGAGAGGTCGCCCGCCTCCACCAGCGCGCAGCCCAGTTCGCGCGAGAGCACCACGTGCTCGTACCAGTGGGGGTCCAGCGTGCCGGGGGAGAGGAGGGCGATCGCCGGGTCGTCCCGGCGCTGCGGGGCGAGGCCGGCCAGCGCCTCGGCCCACAGCTCGAAGAAGGGGGTGATGGAGCGCGGGGCGGCGGCGCGGAACGCCTCGGGCATGGCGGCGGAGAGCAGGCGCCGGTTCTCCAGCACCAGGCCCAGGCCGGAGGCCAGCCCGGTGCGGTCCTGCAGCACGTGCCAGCGCCCGTCGGCGCCGCGCACCAGCTCGGCCGCATAGAGGTGCAGCAGCGGCCGGCGCGGCACGCCCCCGCGCGCGGCGCGCAGGAAATGCGGGGAGCCCAGCACCAGCGCGGGCGGCAGCAACCCCTCCGCCAGCAGGGCCTGCGGGCCGTAGAGGTCGGCCAGCACGGATTCCAGCAGCCGCGCGCGCTGGGCCAGGCCATTGGCCAGGGCGGCGAACTCCGCGCCGTCCAGCGCCAGGGGCAGGGGGTCCAGCCGCCAGCCGCCCGCCGCGCCCGGCAGCAGGGAGGCCGGGCCGTCCTCGGCCATCGCGCGCAGCAGGCGTTCGCGGCGCTCGGCCAGGGCGGGGTGGCCCAGGCCGCCCACCGCGCCCATCAGCGCCCGCCAATGCCCCCGGATGCGCCCATCGCCCGAGACCATCTCATCGGGGCCATTGGCGCGTTCCGGACGGTCCCCCTCCGCCTCAGGAGACATGCGCCCGCAGGTCGAGCGTGCAGGGATGCTCCAGGCTGGGGGCGGCGACGGGGCGCGCCATCGGGCCCGGCGTGTGGCCGAAAGCCTGGAAGCGGGCGCGGCGCCGCGCCTCCGCCTCGTTGGCGTTGACCGGGAAGGTGTCGTAGCTGCGCCCGCCGGGATGGGCGACGTGGTGCGTCAGCCCGCCCAGGGACCGCCCGGTCCAGCCATCATGCACGTCCAGCACCAGCGGCGCCTGCGGGCGGATGGAGGGGTGCAGGGCGGAATACGGCGCCCAGGCCTTGAAGCGGATGCCGGCCACGAACTCGCCCGCGCGCCCCGTCGGGTGCAGCGGCACGGCGACGCCGTTGGCGGCGAGCGTGAATCGCTCCGGCACCCAGTTGGTCACGCGGGCCTGCACGCGCTCGGCCGAGCTGTCCACGTAGCGTGCGGTGCCGCCGGCGGCGTTCTCCTCGCCCAGCACGTGCCAGGGCTCCAGCGCGTGGCGCAGCTCCAGCTCCATCCCGGCCACCGGCACGGCGCCCAGCTTGGGGAAGCGGAACTCCACATGCGGCGCGAACCAGGCGGGGTCCAGCGCGAAGCCCAGCTGCGCCAGCTCCTCCAGCGCCTCGCGGAAATCGGCCTCGGCGTGGTGGGGCAGCATGAAGCGGTCATGCAGGGCGGTGCCCCAGCGGATGGGCGCGCGGCGATACGGGTTCTGCCAGAAGGCGGCCATGGCGGCGCGCATCAGCAGCATCTGCGCCAGCGACATCTCGGCATGGGGCGGCATCTCGAAGGCGCGGAACTCCACCAGCCCGCGGCGGCCGCCACTGTGATTGGGGTCGTACATCTTGTCTATGCAGAACTCGGTGCGATGCGTGTTGCCCGTCATGTCCGCCAGCAGGTTGCGGAACAGCCGGTCGGTCATCCAGGGCGGCACCGGGCCCTGGGCGCGCAGCCGGTCCAGCTCGCGGAAGGCGATCTCCATCTCCCGCAGCGAATCCATCCGCGCCTCGTCCACCCGCGGGTGCTGGCTGGTGGGGCCGATGAACAGGCCGGAGAACAGGAAGCTCAGCGAGGGGTGGTTGTGCCAGAAGGAGACGAGCGAACGGATGAGGTCCGGCCGGCGCAGGAAGGGGCTGTCCTCCACCGTGAAGCCGCCCATCACCACGTGGTTGCCGCCGCCGGTGCCGACATGCCGGCCATCCAGCATGAACTTCTCGGAGGCCAGCCCGACCTGCCGCGCCTCCTCATAGAGCTGCGTGGTCCGCTCCTCCATCTCGGCGAAGGAGCGCGCGGGGTGGATGTTCACCTCGATCACGCCGGGATCGGGCGTGACGGAGAAATGCTCGATCCGTGGGTCGGAGGGCGGCAGGTAGCCCTCCAGCACCACCTGCCGGCCGGATTCCTGCGCCGTGGCCTCGACGGCCGCGACCAGCGCCAGCCAGTCCTCCGCATCGAACAGCGGCGGGAAGAAGACGTGGATCTTCCCGTCCCGCGGCTCCACGCAGAGCGCGGTGCGGACCTGGGCGGGGTCGTCCATCCCCACCTCCGGCAGCGGCTGCGCGGTGGGGCGCTCGTTCACCGCCAGCCCATCCAGCGGCGGCACCCCGCGCAGGGCGCGCATGCGGGCCGCGTCCCATTCCGGCGTGCGCAGGCTGGCGCGCAGCTGCGCGCGGCCGGGCAGGGGGCGCAGCGGCGCGAAGGGGTCGGGCGTGTCCACC
>JBEQBS010000375.1:0-2995 GCA_041639675.1 Rubritepida sp.
ATGCCATGGCCCGGCCGGAGGGGCGCTGGTGGCTGCTGCTGGCCACCTACGCCCACCAGCTCGGCGCGGCGCTGTGGCTGGGCGGGCTGCCGCTGCTGCTGCTGGCGCTGCGGGCGGGCTGGCCCGCTGCCGTCGCCCAGGCCATCGGCGCGCGGTATTCGGTGCAGGCGGCCTCCGGCGTCGCCTTGATCCTGCTGGGGCTGCTGGGCTACTGGCAGGGCTACATCGTGCAGGCGGATGCGCTGTATGGCACCGCCTATGGCGCCATGGCGGCCACCAAGGGCAGCCTGACGCTGTTCCTGCTGCTGCTCGGCGCGGCCAACTGGTGGCTGCTGCACCAGGTGGCCGTGGCGGGCGACCCCGCCCGCTGGCTGCCGCGCCTGCGCCGCTTCGTGGAATGCGAGATCATCGCCGGCATCGCCGTCTTCGGCATCGCCGCCTCGCTCACCTCCGTGCCCCCCTCGGTGGACCTGCCGGATGACCGCGCGAGCTGGGCCGAGGTGGTGGAGCGCTTCACCCCCGAATGGCCGCGCGTGGCGAGCCCGGAGCATGGCGACCTGGGCATCCCGGCGCTGCAATCCCGGCTGGACGCCGAGTGGCAGGCCCGCGCCGAGGGCGCCCGCCCGCAGGCCTTCATCCCCGGCGAGGGCTTCCTGCCGCCGCGCAACGCCTTCGACATCGCCTGGAGCGAGTACAACCACCACATGGCCGGCTTCGTGGTGCTGCTGGTCGGCATCGCCGCCCTGCTGGACCGCACGGGGCGGGTGCCCATCGCCCGCCACTGGCCCCTGCTGTTCCTGCTGCTGGCGGTCTTCCTGTTCCTGCGCTCGGACCCCGAGGCCTGGCCGATGGGCGCGATCCCCTTCGGCGAGTCGCTGCGCGACCCCGAGGTGCTCCAGCACAAGCTGCTGTCCCTGCTTGTCGTGGTCTTCGCCGTCTCGGAATGGTTCGTGCGGCTGCGCGGCAAGACCTCGGCGGCGGCCTATGTCTTCCCGCTGGCGATGGTGCTGGGCGGCTTCCTGCTGCTGACGCACACCCACGCCATCGCCAACATCAAGGAGGCGCTGCTGGTGGAGCTGTCGCACCTGCCGCTGGGCGTGCTGGCCGTCATCGCCGGCTGCGCCCGCTGGACGGAGCTGCGCGGCGGGGCCTCGCGCGAGGCGCGGCTGGCCGGCTGGGCCTGGCCGCTGTGCATGATCGGCATCTCGATGCTGTTGATCTTCTACCGTGAGGCCTGACCCGGCCGCCGCGCTGGGCCGCATCGTCTCGGTCCTGGTCGGCGCCTCGGTGCGCCGGCCGGTGGCGACCGTGGCCGTCTCGCTCGCCGTCACGCTCGCGGCGCTGTGGCTGGTGCTGGCGCGCTTCTCGCTCGACAGCGACGTGACGCGGCTGTTTCCGCCCGACATCCCCTGGCGCGTCGCCGAGCGCCAGATGGAGCAGGCCTTCCCGCAGCGCGTGGACCTCATCGTCGCCGTGCTGGATGGCGAGACCTCCAGCGCTGCCGATGCCGCCGCCGAGGCGCTGGCGCAGGCCCTGCGCGCCCGGCCCGGGCTGTTCCGCAGCGTCCGCCGCCCCGATGGCGGGGAATTCTGGCGCCGCAACGCCCTGCTCTACCTCGACGAGGCGGAGGTGGCGGAGGTCACGGCCCGGCTGGTGGAGGCGCAGCCCTGGCTGGCCACCGTGGCCGCCGACCCCTCCCTGCGCGGCCTCGCCGAGCTGCTGCGCCTGATGCGCGAGGGCGTTTCGCGCGGCGAGGTGGCGCCCGGACGGGTGCAGGCGGTGCTGGACGCCGCCGAATCCGCCGCCGCCGCCGCCATGCAGGGCCGCGTCGCCGCGCCCGACTGGCAGGGACTGTTGACCGGCCGCACGCCCCGCCCGGCCGAGCTGCGCCGCCTGGTGCTGGTGCAGCCGGCGCTGGACTACGCGCAGCTCTCCTCGGGCGCCGATGCCTCCGCCGTCATCCGCGCCGAGGCCGCGCGGCTGGGCATCGCGGGCCTGCGCCTCACCGGCACCGTGCCCATGGCCGACGAGGAATTCGCCACCGTCGCGGAGGGCGCGGTGGAGAACACCGTGCTCTCCTTCGCGCTGGTGGGCGTGCTGCTGTGGATGGCGCTGCGCTCCTGGCGGCTGATCTGGCCGCTGCTGGCGCTGGTGGTGGTGGGGCTGGCATGGACCGCCGCCTTCGGCGTGCTGGCGGTGGGGCCCTTCAACCCGCTTTCCATCGCCTTCGCCGTGCTGTTCATCGGCATCGGGGTGGATTTCGGCATCCAGCTCTGCGTGCAGTACCGGGCCGAGCGCGCATCCGCCGGCGCCACGGTTCCCGCGCTGGAAGCGGCCGCGCGCACCGCCGGGCCGGGGATGACGCTGGCGGCACTGGCGGTCGCGGGTTCCTTCCTCGCCTTCCTGCCCACCGAATACCGCGGCGTGGCAGAGCTGGGGCTGATCGCGGGCATGGGCATGCTCATCGGCTGGTGGCTGGCGATGACGCTGCTGCCCGCCCTGCTGGTGCTGGCCCGCCCGCGGGCCGAGGCGCGCGAGGTCGGCTATCCCGCGCTGCGCCATGTGGATGCCTTCCTGTCCCGCCGGGCGCGGGCCGTGGCGCTGCTGGCGCTGCTGGCGGCGCTGGGCAGCGCCGCCTCCCTGCACTGGCTGCGCTTCGACACCAACCCGGTGAACCTGCGCGACCCCCAGGCCGAATCCGTCCGCACCTGGCGCGAGCTGGCCCGCGACCCCGACACCAACCCCGACACGCTGGACGTGCTGGCGGCCGGCCTGCCGGAAGCCCAGGCGCTGGCGGCGCGCCTCGCCGCGCTGCCGCAGGTGGCGCGCGCCACGACGCTGGCCGAGCTGGTGCCGGACGGGCAAGGGCCGAAGCTGGCGCTGATCGAGGATGCGGCGATGCTGCTCGCCCCCTCCTTCGCCGCGGCGCCCCTGCCGGCCCCGGATGACGCCGCGGCGGCCGGGGCCCTGCGCCGTGCCGGCTTCGCGCGGCTGG
>JBEQBS010000376.1:0-2987 GCA_041639675.1 Rubritepida sp.
CCACCACCCGGGCCGGCGGCGCGGGGGGCGCGGCCCGGCGCGGCGCCAGCACCACCGGGCGGCCGCTGGTGAAGATGGCGGCGCGGGCCAGCAGCCGGGTGCCGATGTCGCGCGCATCCCCCACCGCCAGCACGCCCAGGTCTGCCACGCGCAGCTGCCCGGCCAGCGTCTCGCCCACGCCGGCGGCGTAGCTCTCGCGCAGCTGCACCTCGCAGGGGATGGCGTGGCGCGACGCCGCCTCCCGCACCAGCGCGGCGGCCTGCCCGGCGCCTTCGGCATCGCCCTCGCTGCCGGCGGGGAAGACCAGCGCGACCAGCCGCGCCGGGCCGGGGGCCGCCAAGGCCAGCGCCGGGGCGAGCGACGCCCCGACGGCCGCGGCATCCCCGGGCTCCACATGGGTGACGATGGTGGTGAACATGGCGGGCCTTCCCTCCGGCGTTGCGACGGCGCGAAGGGTGGCAGCATGGCATTGCCGCGGCATTGCGCGAAATCAATCTTTCGGGGCGTCAGCACCGCCGCGCGCCGGCGAGCCAGCGCCAGGCCGCCGCCGCCGCCAGCGCGCCCAGCAGCTGCGCCAGGACGAAGCCGGGCACATCCCCCATGGCGATGCCGCTGAAGCTGGCGGACAGGCCGCGCGCCAGCGTCACCGCCGGGTTGGCGAAGCTGGTGGAGGCGGTGAACCAGTAAGCGGCGGTGACGTAGAGGCCGATGGCGACGGCCACCTGCGCGCGCGCCACGCCCAGCACCACCCAGACCAGCCCGGCGGTCGCCACCGCCTCGGCCAGCCAGTTGCCGGGCGTGCCGCGCGCCGCGCCGCCGGCCTGCACCAGCGGCAGGCCGAACATGGCATGGGCCAGCACCACCCCGGCGACGGCACCCGCCACCTGCGACAGCGCCATCCGCCACGCTTCCGCCCCCGCCACGGCGCCGCCGCGCCACAGCACCAGCGTCACCGCCGGGTTCATCGCCGCGCCCGAAAGCGGGGCGAAGAGCCAGATCAGCACCGGCAGCATGGCGCCGGTCGCCAGGGCGTTGCAGAGCAGGGCCAGCGCCGCATTCCCGCCGGCCAGGCGCTCGGCCATGATGCCGCTGCCGACCACCGTGGCCAGCAGCAGGGCGGTGGCCAGCGCCTCGGCCGCCGAGCGGCGCGCGGCGTCAGGCACCGGGCACCGGCGTGCCGTCCTCCTTCGTGAAGGGGGCGCGCTGGGGGTGCTCCAGGATCTCCAGCACGCGTTCGGAGGGGCGGCAGAGCAGCGCGCCGCGCGCGGAGAACACCACCGGGCGCTCGATCAGCAGCGGATGCGCGGCCATGGCGGCCAGCAGCGCCTCCTCCTCCAGCGCCGGGTCGTCCAGGCCCAGCGCATCATGGGGCGTGCCCTTGCGGCGCAGCAGGGCGCGGGCGGGCAGGCGCAGCAGCGCCAGGGCGTCGCGCAGCTCCGCCACCGTGGGCGGGTCGCGCAGGTATTCGCGGATGCGCGGCTCCTCGCCGCTGTTGCGGATCATGGCAAGGGCGTTGCGCGAGGTGCCGCAGGCCGGGTTGTGCCAGATGGTGACGCTCATCCGCAGGTCTCCGTGGAGGGAAGGCAGAATTCGGGGCGCCCGCCGCAGCAGTCATGCAGCAGGTGGGCCCACAGGGCGCGGATGCCGGCGGGGTCGGCGGCGTAGCGCACCACGCGCCCTTCCCGCCGCGCCCGCACCAGCCCGGCGCGGGCCAGCGACGCCAGGTGGGTGGACAGGGTGTTGGGCGGCACGCCCAGCGCCGCGGCCAGCACGCCGGCCGGCAGCCCCGCCCCGGGGGCGGCCACCAGCCGGCGGAAGGCCGCCAGCCGGGTGGGCTGCGCCAGTGCCGCCAGGGCCTCGACGGCGCGGGTGTCATCCATCATTCGAGAATGATCGAAATGACAGGGCGCGTCGAGGGGCGTTTCATGGCGGCGCCGCATCGCCCGGAGCCCGCATGTCGCCCTTCCTTCTCGTCCCCCTCCTGCTGGTGGCCAGCAATGCCGTGATGACGCTGGCCTGGTACGGCCACCTCAAGGCGCCCTCCTGGCCCCTGTGGCTGGCCATCCTCGTCTCCTGGGGCATCGCCTTCTTCGAATACTGCCTGGCAGTGCCGGCCAACCGCATCGGCTATGGCGCCGGAATCACCGGCCAGCAGCTGAAGGTGATGCAGGAGGTCATCACCCTGGCCGTCTTCGCCGTGTTCAGCGTGACCATGCTGGGCGAGCCGCTGCGCTGGACCTATTTCGCCGCCATGGGCTGCCTGGTGATGGCCTGCGTCTTCATCTTCATGCCCGCGGGCGGATGATGCCCTGTTGCGGCGCGGAATCACCTGTGCCTACCCTATCGCTTGTGGTGAATCGTGCTGTGTTCTCCCAACCCTTGTGGGGCGGGGGCCGTTAGGGGGCCAGGAACAGCCGTTTCCACCAGGCCGGCCGGGACCCTCCCGGCCGCCGAGGGACGAGGGGAGTGCCGCGCGATGTCCGGACTGCTCGTGGAAACCAGCGACCACCACGCCAACCCGCTGGACGTGCTCGAACAGATCGTCGCCGCCAATGACTGGGCCTTCGAGCGCCATTCGGAGGGCGAGATGGCCGCCGAGGCGCCGGGGCAGTGGTGCACCTACACCCTGCTGTTTTCCTGGGCGCCGGAGATCAGCGCCATGCATTTCTCCTGCGCCTTCGAGGCCAAGGTGCCCGACGCCCGCCGCGCCCCGCTCTTCGAGCTGCTGGCGCGCGCCAACGAGAAGCTGTGGATCGGCCATTTCGGCCTGGACAGCGACGATGGCACGCCGGTCTTCCGCCACTCCGTCCTGCTGCGCGGCGCCCCCGGCGCTTCCGCCGAAAGCCTGGAGGACATGGTGGACATCGCGCTGACCGAGTGCGAGCGCTTCTTCCCCGCCTTCCAGTTCGTCCTCTGGGGCGGCAAGGCCCCGGCGGAGGCGCTGGAGGCCGCCATGCTGGACTGCGTCGGGGAGGCATAGCCTCCCC
>JBEQBS010000377.1:0-2978 GCA_041639675.1 Rubritepida sp.
GGCATAGGCGAGGCTGCCGCCGATGGTGCCGCGGTTGCGGATGGCCGGATGCGCGATCAGCGGCGCGGCCTGGTGCAGCAGCGGCGCGTGCGCCCGCACCAGCGGGTCCCGCCCCAGCTCGGCATGGCGCGTCAGCGCGCCGATGCGCAGCGTGGCGCCGTGCAGCGCGATGCCGCGCAGGGCGGGGATGCGCGTGATGTCCAGCAGCAGCGCCGGCTCGCTCAGCCGGAAGGCCAGGGTGGCCAGCAGCGTCTGCCCGCCGGCGAGGAGCTGCACGCCCGGCCCGTGGGCGGCGAATTCCCGCCACACGTCATCCAGGCTCGACGCGCGCCGGTAGGCGGTCGCTGGCCACTTCATGGATGTTTCTCCCTCGGGCGCTCAGCAGGGCGCCCGTGCTTGTTGGTCAAGCGAACAACAAGCGGTAGGGTGCCGTCAAGCCATGCCCGATGCCCGCCGCCGCCTGCCGCCCGAGGACCGCCGCCGCGCCATCCTGGACGCCGCGGTGCCGCTGATCGCCGAGAAGGGCCTGGACGTGCCGACGCGCGAGATCGCGGCGCGGGCGGGCGTGACGCAGGCGCTGCTCTACCGCTACTTCCCCGCCAAGGCGGCGCTGCTGGAGGCGGTGTTCGAGCGCGTGTACCTGAACCGGCTGGACCCCGCCTGGGTGGAGGCGCTGCGCGACCGCGGGCAGCCGCTGGACGCCCGCCTGCGCCGCTTCTACGAGGGATACACCTCCGCCATCTTCACCGCCGAGTGGATGCGCATCTTCATGTGGGCCGGGCTGGCGGGCGAGGCGCTGAACCGCCGCTACCTGGAGCAGGTGGGGCGCGACTACCTGCGCCCCCTGCTGGCGGAGGTGACGGCCGAGCCCGGCCTGCGGGCGCCGCAGATGGAGGATCTGTGGAACCTCCATGGCTCGCTGGTCTATCTCGGCATCCGCCGCTTCATCTACCGCCTGCCGACGCCGGAGGATGCGCGCGAGCCGATCGCGCGGGCGGTGGCGCGCTTCCTGGCCGGGCTGCGGGAATGACGGGCCGCCGCGCCCTGCTGGCCGCCGCGCTGGCCCTGCCCGCCTGCGCCCAGGCGCGCAGCCCGCGACTTTCCCCCCTGGGCGTCATCGAGATGGACACGGCAGGCTGGGGCTTCGGCGGCTTCTCGGCCGTGCACCTGGCCGCCGACCTGACGGTGACGATGGTGAGCGACCGCGGCCGCTGGTGGCAGGCGCCGCTGCGCCTGGCGCCCCTGGGCTTCGGCCCGGCCCGGCACGGCCCGCTGCTGGATGCCGCCGGCCGCCCGCTGCGTGGGCGCGATGGCGATGCCGAATCCCTGGTGCGCCTGCCCGATGGCGCCTGGCTGGTGGGGTTCGAGCGCACCCACCGCATCCAGCGCCACGCCCGGCTGGACGGGCCCGGCCTGCCCTTTCCGGCGCCGCCGGGCCTCGCGGAATCGCCGGCGAATGGCGGGCTGGAGGCGCTGGCGCTGCTGGAGGATGGCCGGAAGCTGGCCATCGCCGAATCGCCCGGCACCCGCGCCTGGCTGGGGCGCGACGGCACCTGGGAGGAGCGGCGCTACCAGCCGGGCGCCAACCTGCTGCCGGTGGATGCGGCTGCCCTGCCCGGCGGCGGCGCGCTGGTGCTGGAGCGCGACTTCACCCTGCTGGGCGGCTTCCGCGGGCGGCTGGCCTTCGTGGCGGACCCGGCGGCGCCGGTGCTGGCCGGTGAGACCTGGCTGGAGATGCCCGGCGACATCCCGGCGGAGAACTGGGAGGGCGTGGCGGCGGCGCGGACGCGGGAGGGCGCGCTGGTGGTGCTGGTGAGCGATGACAACCAGAGCCCATTCCAACGCAGCCTCTTCGCGGTGTTCCGGCTCGCATGAGGCGCGCCCCTCGTGGCCGCGGGCGCCCCGCCACGACCACGGACCAAACACGCCAGCCCGCGATGGCGCAGGTGAGCGCCGGCCAGACAGACCATGTCCTGCGCAAGGAGGATGTGCGCGCAATGCGCGCCGGCCCACGTCAGCGGGCCGAAGCCAAGGCGGGCGGATGCCCGCCGCCCGGCGTGGCCGCTGCCGCAGGCAGCGGCGGTGGGGGCATCAACGCGCCGGCGAAGACGGCGGCCAGATGCCCCCGAAGGGGCGTCAGGCCGCCTTCTTCGCCTGGGCCTTGGCGATGCGCTTCTTCAGCGTGATGGCCTCCGGCGGCAGGCGGCGGTCCGGCGTGCCGAGCAGGAAGGCGTCCAGGCCGCCATTGTGCTCGATGGTGCGGATGCCGTTCGTCGTCAGCCGGATCTGGATGGAGGTGCCCAGCACGTCGCTGAAGAAGGACTGCTCCTGCAGGTTGGGCAGGAAGCGGCGGCGCGTCTTGTTGTTGGCGTGGGAGACGTTGTTCCCGGACATGACGCCCTTGCCCGTGATGCCGCAGCGGCGAGCCATGGTCTGAACCCTCAAGCACAATGACGCGCGCCGGAATCCCGGCGCACGGGTGAAACGGAAGCCGGGCAGATGCCCCGCCCGGGGCGCGAAGTCAACCCGTCAGCGGGGCAGCGTGGGAAGCGAGCGCAGCTCCCCGCTTTCCACGCTGTGCAGCGCCTGGCGCAGGATGCCGGCGATGGAGCGGTCGTCCATGCTGCGCGCCAGCAGCCCCAGCGCCCCGCCCAGCAGGGCGGAGGCGGCGGAAACCGGGGCGATCTGCTGCTCCAGCATGTATTCGATGGCCTTGTCCACGACGGACCCGGCGTGGCTGAGGTCCTCGGGCGCGTCGCCCATCTCGTCCTGCATGTCCCGGCTTGCTCCCGAATGCGGCTCGCGGGCAGGGCTGCCGCCCGCCCGCCTGCGTGTGAGGTCACGCCGGGACGTCGCCCGGCACCGCGCCGCAGATGGGGCGAGGGGGCGCCCCGGCAAAGCCCCCGCCACGTTAACCCTGCGACATTTCCCCGGCCGCGCGGGCGGACGGCCCTTCCCCGAAGCGCGCCTCGGCCGCG
>JBEQBS010000378.1:0-2958 GCA_041639675.1 Rubritepida sp.
CACCCAACCGCGCGTGGCGCTTCCGGCTCTCCGCCGTCCACATGATGGCCTCCTTCGCAGGACACCATCCAGCGAATCATATCCAGCCCACCACGCGCCACAGGCTTTTGAGGCAGACAGTCAGGCCCGCCTCGCTGGCCAGGGGGTCGAGGATGGTGGTGCTGTCCCAACCATTGGCCGTGGCGTAGCTGACCATGACGTTGGTGGTTCCCACCACCGCCTGGCCCGGACCGGAGAGGGCTTCCACGAAGGCCAGCCCGGTCCCGGACAGGTCCAGCGTGTCGCCCTGGCCCATGCCGATGGTGTCGCGCGTCCAGGCCACCGGCAGCCAGCCGAGGCCGGGCGTGAAGGTCAGGTTCAGCAGGTCGGCCAGCGTGCCGACGCGCAGCAGGTCATGACCGGCCCCCCCGCGGAAGACCTGGCTGCCCGCCCCGCCGATCAGCGTGTCGTCGCCCGCGCCGCCATCCAGCACGGTGCCGCCGCCCCGTGCATCCAGCACGTCGTCGCCGCCCATTCCCAGCAGGGTGGTGACGCCGGGCGTCCCGGTCAGGGTGTCGCGGGCGGCGGTGCCGCGCAGGATGCTGCCACTCATGCCACCGTGTTCCCGTGCTGCCGCCCAAGCGTTAACATATGGTAAATAGCGCCGCCACCATCCAGCGACGGGCCGAACCCTCCCTTGACCCCCACGCCCCGGCATCGCAGTTGCATGCCGACGCCTCACGGGAGCCCGCCCGACGTGACCGAGATTTCCCTCCGCCGCCGCCACCTGCTCGCCGCCGCCGGCATCTTCGCCACGCCGCTGCCCGCCTTCGCGCAGGGCACGGTGATTGACATCACCCGCGCCCGCACCGACCCCATCCCCATCGCCATCCCCGACATGGCAGGTGGGCCGCTGGGCGCGCAGATCAGCCGCGTCATCGCGAACAACCTGCGCTCCTCCGGCCTGTTCCGCCCGGTGGAGCGCGCCGCCTTCATCCAGAGCGCCGAGGCCGCGGCCGCCACGCCGCGCTTCCAGGACTGGCGCGTCATCGGCGCCACCGCCCTGGTGACGGGCCGCGTGGTGGAGACCGGCGGCGGCGCCCGCGTGGAGTTCCGCCTGTGGGACGTGCTGCCCGAGCAGCAGGCGCTGGGCACCGCCTACAACACCTCCGCCGCCAACTGGCGGCAGGTGGCGCACATCATCTCGGATGACATCTACAAGCGGATGCTGGGCGAGGATGGCTACTTCAACACCCGCGTCGCCTATGTGAGCGAGACGGGCCCGCGCGACCGCCGGGTGCGGCGCCTGGCCATCATGGACCAGGATGGCGAGAACCACCGCTTCCTGACGGATGGCCGCTTCCAGGCGCTGACGCCGCGCTTCCACCCGAACGCGCAGCAGATCGCCTTCATGTCCTATGAGCGCAACGAGCCGCGGGTCTACCTGTTCAACCTGCAATCCGGCCGCTCGGAGGTGCTGGGCTCCTTCGGCGGCATGACGCTGTCGCCGCGCTTCTCGCCGGATGGGCGCTCGGTGGTGCTCTCCGCCATGCGTGGGGGGGATGCCAACATCTACCTGGTGGACCTGGGCTCGCGGCGGGAGCGGCAGCTCACCTCCGGCGCGGGGCTGGACGTCTCGCCCTCCTTCTCCCCCGATGGCGGGCAGATCGTCTTCAACTCCGACCGTGGCGGCGACCAGCAGCTCTACGTCATGGATGCCGGCGGCGGCGGGGCGCGGCGGATCTCCTTCGGCAACGGCCGCTACGCCACGCCGGTCTGGTCGCCGCGCGGGGACCTGATCGCCTTCACCCGCATCAGTCGCGGGCAATTCGCCATCGGCGTGATGCGCCCCGACGGCTCGGGCGAGCGCATCCTCAGCGAGGGCTGGTCCATGGAGGCGCCGACCTTCGCCCCCAATGGCCGCGTGCTGATGTTCCACCGCGAAAGCCAGGCGCGCGGCGCGCGCGGCGAGGGCTATTCGGCGCGCCTCGCCTCCATTGACATTGCCGGCTTCAACGAGCGCCCGGTGCCCACGCCCACCGACGCAACCGACCCGAGCTGGTCCCCGCTGCTGGGTTGACAGGCTTGCGCCACGCGGGAAGCTTCGGCCTTGATTGTGCCACAGGCCGGGGCTACCCGTATCCGCACGATATTGCGTTGCAGCATGCGCCTGCGACGCCCCGCCGCCGATAGGAGACCCCCATGGCCGCCACCAAGACCCTGCTCGCCGCGCTGATGGCCGCCGGCCTGCTCGCCGCCTGCTCGAACACCGACGAGAACGCGGCCGCGACCGGCGCGGGCGGCGCCTCCACCGCCGGCGGTGCCATCCGCCCCGGCAGCCAGGAGGACCTGGCGGCCAATGTCGGCGACCGCGTCTTCTTCGACACCGACCGTTCGAGCGTGCGCGCCGACCAGCGCAGCGTGCTGGAGCGCCAGGCGCGCTGGATGCAGACCCACGCGCAGGTGTCCGTCTCGGTGGAGGGCCATGCCGACGAGCGCGGCACCCGCGAATACAACCTGGCGCTGGGCCAGCGCCGCGCCAATTCCGCGCGTGACGTGCTGGTGGCCAGCGGCGTCAGCGGCGCGCGGATCAGCACCATCTCCTACGGCAAGGACCGGCCGGATGCGCTGGGTTCCTCCGAGGATGCCTGGGCGCGCAACCGCCGCGCCGTCACCGTGGTGCGATAAGCCCCACGAAACCGCTTCGCAGTTTCGCGGGGACCCCGTGATGGCGCTTCTTCCTGACGGTTTCGGCTCCTCCCTCCGCGGCAAAGCCGCGGAGGGGCTCCGTGGGGGGCTTGTGGCGCTGGCGTTGCTGATGCCTGCCGCGGCCTCGGCGCAGATGGATTCGCGCGAGGGCATCGCGCTGCAGAACCAGATCCTGCAATTGCGGCAGGAGATGGAGGGGCTGCGGCGCGGCGGGGCGGTGGCGCCGCCCGTGGCCGCGCGCGGCGGCACCGCCGGCGGCGGGGAACTCGA